>NZ_WXWO01000013.1:0-136308 GCF_009904845.1 Vibrio sp. V38_P2S17PM301
ACATTATAGAATCCGCCTCAGAACAGTAGGATTACAACAAGGTTGGAGACCTTTTTTCAGGACGTGACACCACGGATGGCGGGCAACTGAAGGCTGTATTTTTTTAGAAGACTTTGGTTTATTATCGAAAGCAATTTACCTGTATGTCACTTTTTGCCTAGAATTTATTCTATTAGTACAATTTTTTCACAAATTTAGGTACCGCCAATGCAAACCCCGCAAATTCTTATCGTAGAAGATGAGCAAGTAACTCGTAACACTCTTAAGAGTATTTTTGAAGCAGAGGGATACGCTGTTTTTGAGGCCAGTGACGGTGAAGAGATGCACCAGGTGCTGTCTGATAATCAGGTGAACCTGGTGATCATGGACATCAACCTGCCTGGTAAAAATGGCCTGTTGTTGGCACGCGAACTGCGTGAACAAGCGAACATCGCCCTGATGTTCCTGACTGGCCGTGATAACGAAGTGGATAAAATCCTGGGCCTTGAAATTGGTGCCGACGATTACATTACCAAACCGTTCAATCCACGCGAGCTGACCATTCGTGCACGCAACCTGTTGAGCCGCTCGATGAGCGCCAATGCCACGCACGAAGAAAAGCGCAGTGTCGACAAATACAAGTTCAACGGTTGGGTACTGGATATCAACAGCCGCTCACTGGTTAGCCCAGATGGCGATGGCTACAAGCTGCCACGTTCTGAGTTCCGTGCACTGCTGCACTTCTGCGAAAACCCGGGCAAAATTCAAACCCGTGCGGACCTGCTGAAGAAAATGACCGGACGTGAACTTAAGCCGCACGACCGGACCGTCGATGTGACCATCCGTCGTATCCGTAAACACTTTGAGTCGGTCTCTGGTACACCAGAAATTATTGCCACCATTCACGGTGAAGGCTACCGCTTCTGCGGCGACCTGGAAGAGTAATTCCCTTCCCTAACAACGACAGAGGCTTGCCAAATGGCAAGCCTTTTTGCTTCTTGGCGCATCAATACACCACATCAATTTTCACGTTTTTCTCGATCAGCCACTGCGTCTTTGCTCCTTCCGATAAACGCAATGCCACATCGACGCGCGCACGGTCATTGACGCCGACAGGCTCAGCAAACACCACTTCCCAACGGTTTTCACTTTGAGTCCGGACTTCCAGTTGCTTGGCATCGATCTGCCAGGTGTTGTCTCCTTGCTTGATGATCAGAGCTTCGGCATCCAGATCCGCCGGCATAGACTGATCTGAGCTGAGGTACAACGCCCCGTGCAGCACCTGGTCAGTTTCTTCTTCCACTGTCGGCATTTTGTTCAGCCACAATGTGCTTTTGAGTGACACTGCAATATTGGCAATGGTCGCCACATTCGATTGCTCCCACGCTACTGGATGAACGCTGCATCCCCACAACAACACGCTCGTCAGACAAGCCACGGCTAACTTTTTCATTTTTTTCCCCTCTGCTCTAACCAACTTCTTAGTATCTGGATATCGTTCAGATACTCATTTTTTATCTCTTCAACCCAGTCATCGATGTTTTCCCACCACGCAGGCATGTCTGGCGACTGCGCTTTCTGCGCGATACTCTGAATGTGTTTCAAACCGATAGAACCCGCTGCACCTTTAATTTTATGCGCTTCCGACACGATTCCGTCTTGATGCTTGGCCGTCATATTGGAGTCGAGTACTTCAATATACTCCGGCATCATGTTTTCAAACATATCGATGCTGTCGAGTACCGGTTGCGGCCCAACAATATCAACATACGACTCCAACATATCCAGATC
Organism: Vibrio sp. V38_P2S17PM301; assembly: GCF_009904845.1. Classification (NCBI taxonomy): domain Bacteria; kingdom Pseudomonadati; phylum Pseudomonadota; class Gammaproteobacteria; order Vibrionales; family Vibrionaceae; genus Vibrio; species Vibrio sp. V38_P2S17PM301. The sequence goes on from NZ_WXWO01000013.1 coordinate 1,771, forward strand.
GAGTACCCGGCAGCACAAATCACTGCTCTCAGTCGTCTCCACTGTAACTTCAGGCGCCGATACCACCAATGCTGGCTCGTCTGAAGTGAATTTCGCGATCACTTCCTGAACAGCGGTTACCGACAACGGTTTACTGATGGCATCGTCCATGCCTTTTTGCAGGTACTCGGCTTTGTTTTTGAGTACATTCGCCGTCAAGGCCACCAGCGGCGGCAGATCTTTGTAAGTGTTACGGAAAAACGCTGCTACATCGAATCCGGTCATATCTGGTAACTGAATATCGAGGAACACCAGATCATAGAGTTCAGGATCAAACATCTCGATCGCTTCTTCCCCGGTCATCGCCACCGATACTTCGTGCCCCATACTCTCCAGTAACGAGCGCGCCACAGTAATGTTCAGTTCAATGTCTTCCACCATGAAGATGTTCAGCTCTTTGCGTTCGCTCTGCGCGCTTTGCTCCGGCAGCGAAATGTCCGCCAACGGTACACGGATCGTCACCGTAAATGTGCTACCAAAGCCTTCTTCACTGCTGACGGTGATGTCGCCATCCATCATGTTAATCAGCTGTTTAGACACCGCCAGGCCAATCCCCGTCCCGACTGCGTGCAGATTGTCCTTGCCAGATTTCACCTGATAATACATGGCAAAAATCTTATCCAGCTCAGCTTCCGGAATGCCAATCCCGCTGTCTTCGACTTCCATGGTGATGTTGGCGTGCCCATTGTCTACGTCAGCACTGACCGTCATCACCACCCCGCCTTCTTTGGTGAACTTCATCGCGTTGCTGATCAAATTCCACAACACCTGACGCAGACGGGTGGCGTCCACTTCGATCGCCGCCGGCAGTTCGCTGAGGCGTTCGAGATCAAACCTCAGCCCTTTTTGCTCAGCCATCAACGCCGAAATACTCTCCATTTCCACAACAAACTCTTCAAAGTTCAGCGGCGCCGGGTAGAGCTCCAATTTACGCCGATCGAACTTATCCATATCAATGATATCGTTGAAAATATTACCCAAGGTGATCGCACTGACGTTGATCGTCTGCATGTGGTTGCGCTGCTCCGGCGTAAGTGGCGTATCGAGCAGCATCCGGCTCAAGCCGACAATTCCGTTGAGCGGCGTGCGCAACTCATGACTGATGGTGGAGATAAAAGTGGTTTTATCCCGGCTGGCTTTTTCGAGTGACTCTTCATGACGCTTGCGCTCGGTGATATCACGTCCAAAACCCACCAGGCCAAGATGGCGGCCATCTTTGCTGTAAAACGGCACTTTTCGGATTTCAAAGTAGTTACGCCGGCCATCCGGATACTCGAGCCACTGCTCGTAAGTAATCGCACGGTTGTTGGCGAACACCTGCTGGTCGGTATCCACTATCGGCTGTGCCACCTCTTTGCGGTAGACATCCCAGGGCGTCAAACCAACCAGCTCACTTTCCCGCTTGCCGGTCAGCTCTTCCATCGCACGGTTGCAACCTGAGAAAATGCCTTCAGCATTACGGTAGTAAATCAAATCGGGGGAAGCATCGATGAAGGAACGCAGTAACGCGGTACGTTCTGCCAGCTCTAACTGAGTGCGCTCCCGCTGATAGACCTCATTTTCCAGATCTTTCATCGCTTCTTCACGCGCTTCTTCGGCTTTAATACGCTCTTCGATCTCCAGGTTCAACTTCGCAATGTTCTGCTGCAGCTTGTGGTTCAACTCCTGGTCACGTGAGCGCATGTCTTTTAACTTAGAGACCAGTTTAGACAGGCGCTGACGGGATTCTTCCAGTTGATCCACCACCACAGAAAGAAAGTACACCGCCCAGGGCGTGATCAACAGGCCGAAAAACACCGAGCGAACAATATCAATGTCGTCCACCCGGCCATTAAGGACCAAGGTGATCCCAACCTGCACCACCACCGCCAGTGCCACCAGCGCCAGTGCGAGTAATATAGAAAATCGGAGAATGCCCAGCTTGACCAAAAGATCAACATAATACTGAGCCAGATTCTTGATGGGTTTCATGCAATGCTCCATGCCACTTGACCGCCGGGGCGCCACTCAGAGAAAAGGCGAATTTGTCAGCGCGTTCCGGATAGAGTTAGTCTACTGATTTTGCTGACCTCAGGTAAGGGAAACCTGAAGGCTCAGCGCTTCAATGTTGAGATGTGTGATAAACGCAGGTTTGATTGCGTCCCTGCGCTTTGGCCTGATAGAGCGCACTGTCAGCCATGGCGATCAGATCCTCCGGGCGATCCTGCGGCGTCGGCAGGTACGATACCAGCCCGATACTGACGGTGACCTTTCCGGAGGTGGGGGAATCACTGTGCTCAATCGCCAACGCGGCAATTTCCGCATGGATCTTCTGGGCCACTTTCAGCGCGCCCTCTTGGGTGGTATTGGGCAGTAAGAATCCAAACTCTTCCCCGCCGTATCGCGCAACGCAGTCACTGCTGCGTGACAACACCCGGGCAAAGGCGCCAGCCACTTCCACCAAGGCATCGTCTCCTTGCTGATGTCCATAATGATCGTTGTAGCCTTTAAAGTCATCAATGTCGCACAGCATCACGGTCAGAGGCTGCTTTTCACGCACGTGCAGGTGCCATAAAGTGTTGAGCTGTTCATCGAATTTGCGCCGGTTGGCGATTTGGGTCAGGCTGTCGACAAAGCTTAGTCGTGCCAGCTCCTGATTGGCCTCCGCCAGTTTCTGCTCAGCCAGATAGCGCTCTGAGACATCACGCGCCATGATCAGCACGCCATTAGTGCCCGACATTGGATCCTTGTACGGTGACTTCACCACGTCGTACCACGTGTAACCACCATCGGTACGCGCGACCCGGTCCAGCATCCGCAAGGATTTACCCTCTTCCATGACCTGACGATCCGATTCTTTAAATCGGCCATGAATGCCCTCCGGGACTACTTCATCCAACCTTTTCCCTAGCAGTTCATCCACCGACGACAATCCGAGTGCCTGAACAAACGGCTGGTTGCAGGCCTGATAGACCATATTTTCATTGAAGATACCGATGGCGTCCGGGCTCGATTCGAGAATGTTCTGCAAAATGGTGTCACGCTGAGCCAGCGCCACTTCGGTGTCCCGGCGCTTCTCCATCTCATCACGCAGGTTCTTTTGCATGTTGTGCCAGTCGGTCACATCATGACTGATGCCCAATACGCCAATCCGTTCGCCACGCGGCGACAACAGCAAGCTGAGGTGGGTTTCAAGCAGACAACTGCGCCCATCGGGAGTTACGGTCCAGCGACGAACACTGGAACGACCTTTGATCGTTCCGTCAGAGGCAATGCACCCCTCGCTTTCACGACCTTTCCAGAAACGCTCAAATGCCCGGTTGGCCGAAATCAGCTTGCCCTGATTGTCTTTGACGAAAATCAGTTCCGACAGAGAATTCATCGCGCTGTTGGCGATCGACAGGGATTGCATTTCCTGCTGGCGATCCTCGTCGGTTTGACAATGAGGCGTCGCGTAGATCAACCACACGAATTTGCCACGGTAGAGCGTTTTGCTGCCACACAAAGACACTTTCACTTTAGAATGGGATGATGTCGGCCAGAGCTCGCTATGGTCGCTGAAACGCCGAGAGCTGAATTGATTGAGCATCGACAGCAGATAGTGTTGTGAGACATCCGCAGGCAGGAAATAATGGTTGCCGACCAAGCGGATCCCCAACAGTTGCATGGCTGGTCGGTTGGACAACAATAACCGCCCGCTACTGGCGTCGATCAGCAACAATGCTGCGGGAGAATCCTGCAGTAAAGACTCAAGATGCTTTTGCGCCCGAGTGTAGATGTATGTCAGGATCAAAACACTCGCCAGCAGCACGGCCAACCATGCGCCATGCTGTGAGATGAGATTCCAAAACCCGCTAAAGAGCTGTTCCATCTACCCTCGAATTAATCCTTTGGTTTACTAAAGATTAGAAAGATATCAGGTTCTTGTCTGTGGATCTGCACCAATTGATGGTTTTGTGTATATAAACGGCTGACCAAGCAATGATCCTTGTGCGCCGTCACGATCCAGCCGACGGCCAATTTCCGTCATCGCCAGCCAGCGATTCTCACACCACAACGGCGCCAGTAATGTCGGCCGCCGCGCCGCCGAGCTAACCCGGTGGAACACCACTTGAGGTGGTGTCATGCGTATCATGTCACAAGCAATATCAACATACGTTTCCAGGCTCAGAACAGGTAACCGCCCCGCTCGCCAGGCTTTCGCCATGGTGCTGCCCTCAACAATATGTAACCCGTGCAACTTAATCCCATCCGTACCAACGGCCAACACCTGACGCAGCGTGGCCAGATTGTCCGTTTTGTTCTCTTTTGGCAGCCCAACGATCAAATGAGTACAGACTTTGATCCCCAATGCACGCGCACGCTGGGCAATATCTGCGTAGCAGGCAAAATCATGCCCACGATTGATGCGTTTGAGCGTGGCGTCGTTGGCGGTCTGCAGCCCCAACTCCAGCCAGACTTCCCGCCCCTGAGAAACATATTCCGACAACAACGTCAGTACCGCCTCCGGTACGCAGTCCGGCCGGGTCCCGACGCACAAGCCCACAATATCCGCTGCCTGTAACGCCTGTTCATACATCTGGCGCAGTGTCTGCACTTCCGCATAGGTGCTGGTGTAAGCCTGAAAATACGCCAGGTACTTTTTAGCTCGATTGACTTCACCCGCCCGATCGGTTAACTGCTCAGCGATGCTTTTTTGCTGTGCCTGTTCATCAGCGAATGAGGCCACATTGCAAAACGTACACCCGCCTCGTCCAATCGTGCCATCCCGATTTGGACAGTTAAACCCGCCGTGCAACGTCAATTTGTGTACTTTCTCGCCATAGCGTCGGGTCAAATCCTGGCCAATCGTATTGACCAGTTCATGTAGCTGCATCGATTACCTCAAAGAAAACTGCGCTCACGCGATTACGTAATTTAATTACACAAATGCAAAAGAAAACCACTCATCTTAGAGTGTTTAAAACAAGCACACCCTGGTAGAAATCAATAAACATGCACTTTTCAAAGCCAAATTTGATTATTGTTGCGCATTTGTTAATTTAAAAATTCATTATAGCGTATAAAAAACCATCAAACAGGCTTCAGTTTTGATTGCCAAGGCCCGTCACAAAATTGTAGGATAATTACGTTTTGTGCTTTTTTTTGTATTTTTAATTACACAATCAAACGCAGAAAATCGGTGTTATTCGTCCCCCTCCGATATAAATCACTGAAAAAGTGACACTCAAAATACGGATATCACCAAGGAATGTTTTTCTCGCAACATATCTTCAGCGAGAGACGGAATGGACTCGGAGTTGCCACCTTGGCGGACTCAGAATCAAAAAATAAAGGAACAGACGTACAGACTGAGTGAACGGCTCAGTATTGTCGCGTCTCCACTAAACTGGAAGGATGTATCTATGGTAGATAGAGAGCAGAAATCACAAGGCCTCTACACTCCAGAACTGGAGCATGACGCGTGTGGTATCGGTTTTGTCGCTCATCTGAAAAACCGCAAATCGCACGAAGTCGTCACTCAGGCACTGGATATGCTGGCACGGATGGAGCACCGCGGTGGTCAGGGCTGTGACCCTTGCAGCGGCGACGGTGCGGGCATTTTATTGCAGAAACCCCATGAATTCCTATTAGAAGAAGCCGTCAAGCTGGGCATCAAACTGCCTTCTTTCGAGCAGTATGGCGTGGGCGTCGTGCTGTTCCCGAAAGACGAATACCAACGCGAACAATGTCGCGACATTTTGGAACGCAATGCCAAACGACTGGATTTGGAGATCATCGGTTACCGGGTTCTGCCGACCGACAACACTATGATCGGCGCGGATCCGCTCAGTACCGAACCTCAGTTCGAGCATGTGTTTGTCACCGGCGGACCGGGCACTTCGCCACAAGAGCTGGAACGCAAATTATACGTCCTGCGTAACTACACCGTACGAGTCTGTCTGGAAAGCGTGTCGAACATTGGCGACGGATTCTACATCAATTCGATGTCGTACAAGACTCTGGTCTACAAAGGTCAGTTGACCACAGAGCAGGTCCCACAGTATTTCCTCGATCTGCAAAACCCGACCATGGTGACAGCGCTGGCATTGGTTCACTCTCGCTTCTCTACCAATACTTTCCCAAAATGGCGCCTGGCACAGCCTTTCCGTTACATTGCCCACAACGGTGAAATCAACACTGTGCGCGGTAATCTCAACTGGATGAAAGCGCGCGAGGCGATCCTCGAATCGGAGCTGTTCAGCCAGGCCGAGATCGACATGTTGCTGCCGATCTGTCAGGAAGGCAGCTCAGATTCATCCAACTTCGATATGGCACTGGAGCTCCTGGTACTGTCTGGTCGTAGCCTGCCACACGCTCTGATGATGTTGATCCCAGAAGCCTGGCAAGAAAACAAAACCATGGATCCTAAGCGTCGTGCGTTCTACCAGTACCACGCCAATATTATGGAGCCGTGGGATGGCCCAGCTTCCGTCTGTTTCACCGACGGCGTTCAAGTGGGGGCCACCCTCGACCGTAACGGTCTGCGCCCGTCTCGCTACACCGTGACCAAAGATAACTTCCTGGTGATGGCGTCGGAGTCTGGCGTGGTGGACATTGCTCCTGAGAACGTGGAATTTCGTGGTCGCCTGCAGCCCGGACGTATCTTCGTTGCCGATTTAGAGCAAGGTCGCATCATTTCTGACGAAGAAGTGAAAGACACCATCGCCACCGCTCAGCCATACGAGCAGTGGGTAGCTGAGAACCTGCTGAACCTGCACAAGCTCCCCGATGCAAGCAACCAGTTCAGCCAACCGTCTCCGGAGCGGCTGCTTCACCGCCAACAAGCGTTTGGGGTCAGCAGCGAAGAAGTCAACGAACTGATTGTGCCGATGGCTCAAGACGGCAAAGAGCCGCTCTCTGCCATGGGCGCGGACTGGCCGCTGGCGGTGCTGTCGCATCAGTCTCAGCATCTGTCTAACTACTTTAAGCAGCTGTTTGCTCAGGTCACCAACCCGCCGATCGATCCAATCCGCGAGCGCATGGTGATGTCGCTCAACACTTACTTAGGGAAAGACCAAAACCTGCTGACGGAAACACCGCTTCACTGTCAGAAAGTTGAGCTGGAATCGCCGGTGCTGGCAAACTCTGAGCTGGAGAAACTGCGTGCAATCGACAACGAGCATCTGCAAGCCAAAACACTGGATATCGTCTTTCAGGCCAGCGAAGATCAAGGCAAACTTGAGCGGGCGCTCAAACGCATCTGCCAATACGCAGAAGACGCGGTAATTGATGGTTACTCCATCATCTTACTGACCGACCGTGCCGTGAACTCAAACCACGCCGCAATCCCAGCCATGCTGGCGGTCGGTGCGGTGCATCACCACCTGATCCGCAAAGGCCTGCGCGCGAAGTGTGACATTGTGGTCGAAACCGGTGACGCCCGTGAAACGCACCACTTTGCTACTCTGATTGGTTACGGCGCCAATGCCGTGAACCCTTACTTGGTGATTGAAACCATCATAGATCTGCAACGCACGAAAAAGTTAGATCCAGACGCGAACCCACGCGATCTGTTCAATAACTATCGCAAAGCGATCAATGGCGGCCTGTTGAAGATCTTCTCGAAGATGGGCATCTCTACCCTGCAGTCGTACCACGGCGCGCAAATCTTCGAAGCCTTGGGCATCCACAAATCGGTGGTCGACAAATACTTCACGGGCACCGTTTCTCGTATCCAGGGGCTCACTCTGGACAACATCGCCAAAGAAGTGCTGATCCGTCACCGCATCGGCTACCCTCAACGCGAAATCCCAGTTCAAATGCTCGACGTGGGTGGGGTTTACCAATGGAAACAACGTGGTGAAAAGCACCTGTTCAATCCAGAAACGATTTCTCTGTTGCAACAATCAACACGTAACAAAGATTACGCTCAGTTCAAACAGTACGCGAGCGCCGTCGATAAACAAGGCGACAACGCAGTAACGCTCCGTAGCCAACTCGAGTTCATCAAAAACCCAGCCGGCGCTGTCTCTATCGACGAAGTAGAGCCTATCGAGAGCATCGTCAAACGCTTTGCCACCGGTGCGATGTCATTCGGTTCGATCTCTTATGAAGCGCACTCCACACTAGCGGTTGCGATGAACCGCCTCGGCGCGAAGTCGAACTCAGGTGAAGGTGGTGAAGATCCGATGCGCTTTGAGCGCAAAGACAATGGTGACTGGGAACGCTCAGCCATTAAACAGGTGGCGTCAGGCCGTTTCGGTGTAACCTCTTACTACCTCACCAATGCCGATGAGCTGCAAATAAAAATGGCGCAAGGCGCGAAACCTGGTGAAGGTGGTCAGCTGCCTGGCGATAAAGTCGATGATTGGATCGGCGCGACGCGTCACTCAACGCCGGGAGTCGGTCTCATCTCACCTCCGCCGCACCACGATATCTATTCCATCGAAGATTTGGCTCAGTTGATCTACGACTTGAAAAACGCTAACCGTGCCGGTCGCGTTAACGTGAAACTGGTGTCGGAAGCCGGTGTTGGTACTATCGCTTCCGGTGTCGCCAAAGCCAAAGCCGACGTCGTGCTGATCGCAGGTTTCGACGGCGGTACCGGCGCGTCACCCATGTCTTCCATTCGCCATACCGGCCTTCCTTGGGAACTCGGCTTGGCAGAAACCCACCAGACGCTGCTGAAAAACGGCCTGCGTAACCGTATCGTCGTTCAGGCGGATGGTCAGATGAAAACCCCGCGCGACCTGGCAGTCGCTACCCTGCTCGGTGCAGAGGAATGGGGGGTCGCCACCGCCGCATTGGTGGTTGAAGGTTGTATCATGATGCGTAAGTGTCATAAAAACACCTGCCCGGTTGGTATCGCCACACAGAACAAAACGCTGCGCGAGCGCTTTGATGGCCGAGTCGAAGATGTGGTGACTTTCTTCCAGTATATGGCGCAAGGTCTGCGTGAAATCATGGCGGAGCTGGGTTTCCGCACTATCGACGAAATGGTCGGCCAGGGCCAGAAACTGAAAGTTCGCCAAGACGTTTCGCACTGGAAATACCAAAACCTCGATCTGTCTCCTGTTCTTCACATTGAGCAGCCACGTGAATCAGACGGTATCCACAACCAAACGCAGCAGAACCACAACCTTGAAGCTGTGCTAGACCGTAAGTTGATTCAGTCCGCAATTCCAGCGCTAGAAAAAGGCCAGGCAGTGGATGCAGAGTTCCCTATCGTTAACACTGACCGTTCTGTCGGTACCATGCTGTCGAACGAAATTTCGAAAGTATACAAAGACCAAGGGCTGCCTCAACCGATGACGGTGAAGTTCAAAGGCTCAGCCGGTCAGTCCTTCGGTGCCTTCCTGGCGAAAGGTGTTCAGTTCGACGTCGAAGGCGATGCGAACGACTACTGGGGTAAAGGGTTGTCTGGCGGTACCTTAGTACTCTACCCAGATGCGAACTCTAGCATTGTGGCCGAAGACAACATCGTAGTGGGTAACGTCTGTTTCTACGGCGCGACCTCAGGTGAATCGTTTATTCGCGGCATGGCGGGAGAGCGTTTCTGTGTGCGTAACTCGGGTGCCAAAGTCGTGGTTGAAGGGGTCGGAGATCACGGCTGTGAATACATGACGGGCGGCGCAGCGATCATTCTGGGCTCAACGGGTCGTAACTTCGCTGCCGGTATGAGTGGCGGTGTCGCTTACGTATGGGATAAGTCCGGCGACTTTGAGTCGAAACTGAACCCAGAACTGGTGGACCTGGATCCTATTGAGCAAGAAGATCGCGAACTCTTACTCAACATGCTCACCAAGCATGTTGAATTCACAGGAAGTGAAGTCGCTCAGTCTTTCCTGGACAACTTTGAAGCCAGCCTGGCTTCGTTAGTAAAAGTGATGCCGCGCGACTATAAAGCGGTACTGCAAAAGCGGAAAGCTGAAGCGCAGTCTCAAGGAAATGCAACTCAAGCGGAGGCCGTGTAATGGGTAAGCCTACTGGATTTTTAGAGCATGGTCGTGAACTGCCACAGAAGATCGACCCGCAAGAACGCATCAAGAATAACAAAGAGTTTGTTCTCAACGAGGAGTTTGGTAGCAAAATCAACACTCAGGCTTCTCGCTGTATGGATTGTGGTGTGCCGTTTTGTCATAACGGCTGCCCGATTGGCAACATCATTCCGGAATTTAACGATGCGGTGTATCGTGATAGCTGGGAAGAAGCCTGGAACATTCTCAGCTCCACCAACAACTTCCCGGAGTTTACCGGTCGAGTGTGTCCGGCGCCGTGTGAAAGTGCGTGTGTCCTCGGGATCAACCAGGATCCCATCACCATCTGTAACATCGAGAAAACCATCGTTGAAACGGCGTATCGTGAAGGGTACGCCAAACCGAAAACGCCACGTTCTCGCACAGGTAAAACCGTAGCAATCATCGGCTCTGGCCCGGCGGGCCTGGCCGCCGCTGAGCAGCTAAACAGCGCAGGCCATACGGTGACGGTATTTGAACGTGATGAAAAAGTGGGCGGCTTACTGCGTTTTGGGATCCCTGATTTCAAACTGGGTATGGACGTGATTGATCGTAAGATCAACTTAATGGCAGAAGCTGGCGTTGAGTTTAAAGTCAATCAACACGTGGGTGTCGATATCAACGCCCAGCAACTGCGTCAGGAATACGATGTGGTGCTACTGACCGGCGGGTCAACCGTTCCTCGTGATCTTCCTGTGCCGGGACGCGAGCTAAAAGGCGTGTACTTTGCGATGCAGTTCCTCGGACAAAATAATCGCCGCGCGAACAACATGGCTCTCAAAGGGGAAGAGATTCACGCCGCAGGGAAACACGTTGTTGTCATCGGTGGTGGTGATACGGGATCTGACTGTGTGGGTACGTCAAATCGTCACGGTGCCGCTAGCGTTACTCAGGTTGAAATCATGCCGATTCCACCGGAGAAACGTCCAACCAATATGCCCTGGCCACAATACCCGATGATCCTGCGCACCTCGACCTCTCATGAAGAAGGCGTCGATCGTCACTGGAATATCCTGACCAAAGCCTTCATCGGTAACGACAAAGGTGAAGTCACAGGTCTGCGCCTGGCCGACATCGTCTGGGAAGAGGCAAAACCCGGTGAGCGCCCCAGCTTTAAAGAAGTGGAAGGCAGCGAACGCGTGATCCCTTGTGACATGGCTTTCCTGGCCATGGGCTTTTTGCATCCGGAACCTACCGGTGTGCTGGCTCAACTGGATATCGAGCTCGATGATCGCGGTAATGTGGCCACGCTAGATTTTGCCACCAACCAAGAAGGCGTCTTCGCCGCAGGTGATATGCGCACAGGTCAGTCTCTGGTCGTACGCTGTATTAATGAAGGTCGTGAATGCGCGCGCGCCATTGACACTTACCTGATGGGCACCAGCAACCTGGAGGCAAGAGCCGATTCCCTGATGCTGTCCGCCTAACCACCATCGCCGGGTGATTGGATAAACAGCATGCTTATCCATGAAACCCCGGCGTTACAACGATTCCTTCCAAACATTTTTATTTGACCAGCATCACATGCTGGTCTTTTTTATTCCGACCACTCAAATATGTTGCAAAAATGTAACAATCAAAAATCTATCCTATTGATATAAAAGGGGTTATATGGTGATTTACGTGGTAAAAGCGTCGTCAGCGCGATTTTTCACTAAAAACTTGACCTTTTTCACAACAAGCTATAGGTTGTGAATTCGGTGAAAAGAAAAACACCCAATCTTGTTAAGTTTTAACGACGCTTTTATTGCATAAAAAAACAAATACAACAATTTAGATGCATAGTTAGTCATTTCTCTGCCAGGATGGCAGGAAGCAAAGGGAGAATTGCAATGGCTCTATATGATCCAAGTCTTGAAAAAGACAACTGTGGATTTGGCTTGATCGCACACATGGAAGGTGAAACAAGCCATAAGCTGGTTCGTACCGCAATCTCAGCACTTGATCGCATGACCCACCGGGGCGGTATCGCCGCTGACGGAAAGACCGGTGATGGTTGTGGCCTTCTGTTACAAAAACCCGACTCCTACTTACGCCTTATCGCCGAAGAGCACCAGTTTAAACTGGGTAAGCAGTACGCGATTGGTATGATTTTCTTCAGTCAGGATCCGGTGAAAGCCCAGTCTGCCAAAGACATCATCAATAAAGAACTGGCTCAGGAAACCCTGACCGTGTCAGGCTGGCGCGAAGTGCCGACCAATCCCGACGTACTCGGTCCTATCGCCGTCAACTCACTGCCCGATATCCAACAGGTATTTATCTCCGCGCCGGCCGGTTGGCGTGAACGCGACATTGAACGTCGCTTGTACATTGCCCGTCGCCGGATTGAAAAACAGCTGACCGATGACCGTGATTTCTATATCTGTAGCCTGTCAACACAAGTGATGGTCTACAAAGGCCTGTGCATGCCAGCTGACCTGCCCCGTTTCTATCTGGATCTGGCGGATCTGCGTATGGAGTCGGCCATCTGTTTGTTCCACCAGCGCTTTTCAACCAATACGCAGCCTCGTTGGCCGCTGGCTCAGCCGTTCCGCTATCTAGCGCACAACGGGGAAATCAACACCATTGAAGGCAACCGCCAGTGGGCTCGTGCCCGGGCGTACAAGTTTGCTTCCCCGCTGCTGCCGGACTTGCAGACCGCGGCCCCGTTTGTCAATGAAACGGGCTCAGATTCATCCAGCCTCGACAACATGCTTGATCTGTTCCTCGCTGGCGGGATGGACATCTTCCGCGCAATGCGCATGCTCGTGCCGCCCGCGTGGCAAAACCACCCGGATATGGATGCCGATCTGCGCGCCTTCTACGATTTTAACTCCAAACACATGGAACCCTGGGATGGCCCGGCGGGCATCGTACTGTCTGATGGCCGCTATGCCGCCTGTAATCTCGACCGCAACGGCCTGCGCCCGGCGCGCTACGTGATCACCAAAGACAAACTGATCACCCTCGCCTCTGAAGTGGGCATCTGGGATTACGCGCCAGACGAAGTAGCGGAAAAAGGCCGCGTCGGTCCGGGCGAACTGCTGGTTGTGGATACCCGTAAAGGCAAACTGTGGCAATCCAGTGAAATCGATAACGACCTCAAAGGTCGCCACCCCTACCGCGAGTGGATGGAAAACAACGTTCACAAACTGACTCCGTTTGCCGCTCTCCCGGACGATCAGGTCGGCGAACGCAGCTTTGACGAAAATCGGCTCAAAACCTATCAGAAGCAGTTTGCCATGACCAATGAGGAAGTGGATCAAGTGTTGCGCGTGTTGGGAGACATGGGCCAGGAGGCGGTCGGCTCTATGGGCGACGATACGCCCATGGCCGTGCTGTCGTCCAAAGAGCGGCTGGTAACGGACTATTTTCGTCAGAAGTTCGCTCAGGTGACGAACCCGCCGATCGACCCGCTGCGGGAAAAACACGTCATGTCACTGGCAACCAGTATCGGTCAGGAGATGAATGTATTTTGCGAGACGGATGGCCACGCCTATCGGGTGACCTTCGACTCCCCAGTGCTGCTGTACTCAGACATGCAACAACTGCTGGAACTGAGTGACAAGCATTACCGCAATACCATCCTCGACATCAATTACGATCCGCAGCAAAAAGACCTGAAGCAGGCGCTGCTGGATGTGTGTGATGAAGCCGAGCAGGTGGTTCGTGACGGCACGGTACTGGTGGTACTGTCGGACCGTGCACTGGTTAAAGGTAAATTGCCAATCCCGGCGGCGATGGCGGTTGGCGCTGTTCAGACACGTCTGGTTGAAGCCAACCTGCGCTGTGATGCCAACATCATCATCGAAACCGCTTCCGCGCGCGACCCTCATCAATTTGCCGTTCTGCTCGGTTTCGGCGCTACCGCAGTCTATCCGTACCTGGCTTATGAAGCGCTGGGCAAAGTGATCGATGACGGCGCGATCGACAAAAGCTATCGCGACGTGATGCAAAATTATCAGTACGGCATCAATAAAGGCCTGTATAAGATCATGTCTAAGATGGGCATTTCGACCATTGCTTCCTATCGCTGCTCGCAGCTGTTCGAAGCCGTCGGCCTGCATCGGGATGTGGTCGACCTCTGTTTCCGCGGCGTCACCACTCGTATCCAGGGGGCAAACTTCGAAGATTTTCAGCAGGACCTGTTCAACCTGTCACGGAAAGCCTGGGCGAAGCGCAAATCGATTGATCACGGCGGACTGTTGAAGTACGTCCATGGCGGCGAATATCACGCCTACAACCCGGACGTGGTCGGTACACTGCAAACGGCGGTTAAAACCGGTCAAGCAACGGATTACCAGAGTTTTGCTAAGCAGGTGAACCAGCGTCCGGTCGCGATGCTGCGTGACCTGATGCAATTGAAAAAAGCAGCGCAGCCACTGCCGCTGACGCAAATTGAACCTGCGACAGATCTATGCAAACGCTTTGATTCAGCAGCGATGTCGATCGGCGCACTCAGCCCGGAAGCGCATGAAGCGCTGGCGACCGCGATGAACCGCCTCGGCGGTTATTCAAACTCAGGCGAAGGCGGCGAAGATCCTCGCCGTTTCGGCACCGAACGCAACTCGCGCATCAAGCAGGTCGCCTCTGGCCGATTTGGTGTGACGCCTCACTATCTGACCAATGCGGACGTACTGCAAATCAAAGTGGCGCAAGGAGCCAAACCCGGCGAAGGTGGTCAGTTGCCCGGGCATAAAGTCACGGCAGAAATCGCCAAGCTGCGTTACTCGGTGCAAGGGGTGACGTTAATCTCTCCTCCTCCGCATCACGATATTTACTCGATTGAAGATTTAGCTCAGCTGATCTTCGATCTGAAGCAAGTGAACCCGAAGGCGCTGGTGTCGGTGAAACTGGTCTCCGAACCCGGGGTTGGCACAATAGCAACCGGTGTTGCCAAAGCGTACGCCGATTTGATTACTATCTCGGGTTACGACGGCGGCACCGCAGCCAGTCCGTTAACCTCAGTAAAATACGCCGGTAGCCCTTGGGAACTGGGCCTGGCTGAAACCCAACAAGCGCTGGTTGCCAATGGTCTGCGCCACAAAATCCGCTTGCAGGTTGACGGTGGCCTGAAAACCGGATTAGACGTCGTCAAAGCCGCCATTCTGGGTGCTGAGAGCTTTGGGTTTGGTACCGCCCCTATGGTAGCGATGGGCTGTAAGTTCCTGCGTATCTGTCACCTGAACAACTGTGCGACCGGGGTCGCGACTCAAGACGAGACACTGCGCAAAGAGTACTTCAAAGGCTTGCCGGAAATGGTCATCAACTATTTCACCGGACTGGCCGAGGAAGTGCGCGGATTGCTCGCGGAACTGGGGGTGGAAAAGCTGACGGATCTGATTGGCCGCACCGACTTACTGCAAGCGGTAGAAGGCATGACCGCCAAACAGAGCAAACTGGATTTGTCCGGTATTCTGGAAGCGCCGGCCTCCGCCGATGGGCATCCCCTGTTCTGGACCGAGCCGAACGCACCATTCGACAAAGCCATCCTCAACCAGAGAATTGTTGACGATGCCATGGCGGCGATTGAAGCGCAGCACTCAGCCAGCTTCTACTACGACGTGATCAATACCGATCGCTCAGTCGGAGCGCGCGTGTCGGGCGAAATCGCTCAACGTTATGGCAACCAGGGCATGGCGGCCACCCCGCTCAAGATCCACCTCAACGGAACCGCAGGTCAGTCGTTCGGTGTATGGAACGCCGGTGGCGTGGAACTGTACCTGAATGGCGACGCCAATGACTATGTCGGTAAAGGCATGGCTGGCGGTAAAGTAGTGATCAAGCCACACCTTGGCACGGCCTTCCAGTGCAACGAAGCGACCATCATCGGCAACACCTGTCTGTATGGCGCAACCGGCGGTAAATTGTTTGCGGCGGGTAAGGCCGGTGAGCGTTTCGGAGTTCGCAACTCAGGCACTATCGCAGTAATTGAAGGAGCCGGTGACAACGCCTGCGAATACATGACTGGCGGTATTGTCGCTATCCTGGGAGCCACCGGAGTGAACTTCGGCGCGGGTATGACGGGGGGATTTGCGTACGTACTGGACGAAAATGACGACTTTGCCGGCCGGGTCAATAATGAATCGGTCGAAGCGCTGTCTCTGGCGGATCTGTATATCCATCAGGAGCACCTGCGCGGACTGATTGCCGAGCATCTGGAAGAGACCGGTTCAGTGCACGCTGAACGTATCCTGGCAGACTTTGACGAATGGATTCCGAAGTTCTACCTGGTGAAACCGCAAGCTGCGGATCTCAATACCCTGCTCGGCCACCAGAGCCGCAGCGCCGCAGAACTGCGCGTTCAAGCACAATAAGAATTGGAAGGAGCCAGATTTATGAGCCAGAACGTATACCAATTTATCGATGTTCAACGCGTGGACCCTGCGAAGAAGCCGATCAAGATACGCAAGATAGAGTTTGTTGAAATTTATGAACCGTTTACCAAACAGCAGGCCACCGCTCAGGCGGATCGCTGTCTGGATTGCGGTAATCCGTATTGTGAATGGAAATGCCCGGTTCACAACTACATTCCTCAATGGCTGAAACTGGCCAATGAGGGCCGCATCCTCGAGGCAGTCGAGTTGTCTCACCAGACAAACAGTCTGCCGGAAGTGTGTGGTCGTGTATGCCCACAGGATCGTTTGTGCGAAGGGTCCTGTACCCTGAATGACGATTTCGGCGCGGTCACCATCGGCAATATTGAAAAATACATCACCGACAAAGCGTTCGAGATGGGCTGGAAACCGGACATGTCCAACGTGGAGTGGACCGACAAGAAAGTCGCCATCATTGGCGCCGGCCCTGCCGGTCTGGCCGCGGCAGACGTGTTGGTGCGCAATGGTGTCAAACCTGTGGTGTTCGATCGCTATCCGGAAATCGGTGGCTTGCTGACCTTTGGTATCCCATCGTTCAAACTGGAAAAAGGGGTGATGGAAAATCGCCGTCGCGTTTTCAGTGAAATGGGCGTGGAGTTCCGCCTCAACGTTGAAGTCGGAAAGGATGTCCAGATGCAAGAACTGCTGGACGAGTACGATGCGGTGTTCCTTGGCGTCGGTACCTATCAATACATGCGTGCCGGTTTAGACAACGAAAACGCTCCGGGCGTCTACGACGCTCTGCCGTTTCTGATTTCCAACACGTATAAAGTGATGGAACTGACCCACGATCAGCCGTTTATCGACATGGCCGGCAAAAGTGTGGTGGTTTTGGGTGGCGGTGATACTGCGATGGACTGCGTGCGCACCTCGGTTCGTCAGGGCGCATCCAAAGTCGTCTGTGCGTATCGCCGGGACGAGCCCAATATGCCGGGCTCGCGCCGAGAAGTGAAAAACGCCAAAGAAGAAGGCGTCAAGTTCATGTTCAACTTGCAACCACTCGGCATTGAAGTCGATGCCAGCGGCCAGGTGTGCGGTGTAAAAGTCGTCAAAACCGCGCTGGGTGAACCCGATGCCGCCGGGCGCCGCCGTCCTGAACCGGTCGAAGGCAGTGAGCACGTGCTCAAAGCAGACGCAGTGATCATGGCTTTTGGTTTCCAGCCGCACCAGATGGCGTGGTTAGAACCATTCGACGTCGCGCTGGATCAGTGGGGACGCATCAAAGCCTCCACGCAACAGACGTTTCAATATCAGACCAGCAATCCGAAGATTTTTGCCGGTGGGGATGCGGTCCGCGGCTCCGATCTGGTGGTCACGGCAATTGATGAAGGGCGTAAGGCCGCCGATGGCATCCTCGACTACCTGGAAATCTGAGTAAATAAACGCACAAAGGATCCACTCTGTGGATCCTTTTTCATTTCTGCCCCTATAATAAAAAGTTATTTATTTTTAGGATGTTGTCATGAAACTCATCGCGTTTATCAGCCTGAGTCTCGTGAGCTTAACCGCTTGCACGCACGGAGTAGCCCCCATGCAGGACCGAACCGCTCAACCTTGTGGTAACAAACCCAACTGTGTGTCTACAGAAGACACCCGGGAAGCCTTTCATCTGGCGCCTTTTACCTTAACTGACAATGCAACACTGGATGACGTCGAACGTGCTGCTCTGATGCTGCCCGGTGCCAAAACGGCTGAGCGTCAAGCCGATTACCTGCGGATCGAATGCACTACTCGCATCATGCGTTTTGTGGATGATCTCGAACTGCGGATCCGTCAGCAACAACTGATGGTGCGCTCTGAATCCCGGCTCGGGTATTCGGATTTTGGTGTCAACCGCAAACGGGCTGAGCAGTTGAGAAGCCTGCTGCTACAGCAAGGTGTGATCATCGAGTAACAGCGATAAAAAACCGAAGCCTGGGCTTCGGTTTTTTTATTACTCTGTCAGCGATTCGTCGCGAAACACCACTAAGCGTTTGGGCGCGATTTTACCGTCATCGTTCATCTCACCGACACCGATAAACAGCTTGTCATCCCCGCTGGTCAGGCGCACTACGCCTTCAAGCGGTGCCCCAAAAACCTGTACTGGCTGACCATGCTGAACCATATCGGTCAGCTCTGGTACCAAATTCACTTCGGGCAGATCCTGCACGGCAGTATCCATGGGCAACAACAACGGATCAAGCAACTCGCGAGGTGCAATATCATCACGCTGGGCTTGCTCAAGCAACGCATTCAACTGCTCGAGCGTTACCATGCGTTCATAAGGGTATTTGGCCACTCCGGTGCGGCGCAGCATCGTCACGTGTGCCCCACAACCAAGCATCTCACCCAGATCATCAACGATGGTACGGATGTAGGTGCCTTTTGAACAATGCACTTCCATCTCGACTTCATCCCCCTCAAAGCGATGCAGTACGATCTCGTAAACGGTGATTTTACGCGCTTCACGCGGTACGTCGATGCCCTGACGCGCGTATTCATGCAGAGGTTTGCCCTGATGTTTAAGCGCGGAGAACATGGATGGAACCTGATCCGTGGTACCACGGAACTTGTCGATACAAGCTTGTAGTGTATCCAGATCGACATTGACCGGTCTGGTTTCAACGACCTCACCATCCGAATCAGAGGTGTTGGTCCGTTCACCCAGTTTGGCGATAACACGGTAGCGTTTATCGGAATCAAGCAGGAATTGTGAAAACTTGGTTGCTTCCCCAAGACAAATAGGCAGCATGCCCGTCGCTAAGGGATCCAGTGCCCCCGTGTGCCCTGCTTTCTCAGCAAAATAGATGCGCTTTACTTTCTGCAACGCATCATTTGAGGAGATGCCGGTCGGTTTATCCAACAGGACAACACCATTGACCGGACGGCCTTTGCGACGACGAGCCATTATTCTTCGTCCTCACGACCAGAATCTTTCTGCTTGCGCTTATCTTCACTGACCACTTCCGTGACCAGGTTCGACATGCGCATGCCTTCAACCAGAGTATTGTCGTAGTGGAAACGGATCTCCGGAGTCAGACGCAGACGAATGCGTTTACCCAGCATCATGCGGATATGCACTTCG
Organism: Vibrio sp. V38_P2S17PM301; assembly: GCF_009904845.1. Classification (NCBI taxonomy): domain Bacteria; kingdom Pseudomonadati; phylum Pseudomonadota; class Gammaproteobacteria; order Vibrionales; family Vibrionaceae; genus Vibrio; species Vibrio sp. V38_P2S17PM301. Next base: position 21,207 of record NZ_WXWO01000013.1, read on the forward strand.
TGCTCACGCAAAGCGGCCAGACACGATTCCGGGGTTTGCTCGCCCACACACAGGAACGTCACGAACACTTTGGCGTAAGCCAGATCGCGGGACACCTCAACATCAGAGATGGTCACCATCCCCAGACGAGAGTCACGGACTTCACGTTGCAGGATCATGGCCAGTTCTTTTTGCAGCTGCTGTGCAACACGCTGCGTACGACTAAATTCTTTTGACATAACTTTTCTCTTATCTAGAAAGAATGGGGGGATGGTTAACCCAGCCCCCCATGGCGTATTCAACAACCGATCATTGCCATTGTGTTGGCAACATAAGTCAATTAATCGATAGTACGCTTCACTTCAACAATTTCGAATACTTCGATTTGGTCACCAACGCGAACATCATTGTAGTTCTTAACGCCGATACCACATTCGTAACCATTCTTCACTTCGGCAACGTCATCTTTAAAGCGGCGCAGTGATTCCAGCTCACCTTCATAGATAACCACGTTATCACGCAGTACGCGGATCGGGTTGTTACGCTTGATGACACCTTCAGTAACCATACAGCCCGCAACGGCACCCAGTTTCGGTGACTTAAATACGTCACGAACTTCAGCCAGACCAATGATCTCTTGTTTGAACTCAGGTGCCAGCATGCCGCTCATGGCCTGCTTCACTTCGTCAATCAGCTGGTAGATGATTGAGTAGTAACGCAGATCCAGGTTCTCAGTTTCGATGGTACGACGCGCAGAGGCATCCGCACGAACGTTAAAGCCAAGAACGATAGCGTTAGACGCTGCAGCCAGTACTGCGTCCGTTTCTGTGATACCACCAACACCAGAACCAACGATGTTGACTTTCACTTCATCAGTAGACAGTTTCACCAACGAGTCAGCGATGGCTTCAACCGAACCTTGTACGTCTGCTTTCAGAACGATGTTCAGTTCAGCAACATCACCCGCCGCCATATTAGAGAACATGTTCTCCAGTTTCGCTTTCTGTTGACGAGCCAGTTTCACTTCACGGAATTTACCTTGACGGTAGTTCGCGACTTCACGCGCTTTACGTTCATCACGGACAACTGTCGCTTCATCACCTGCCGCCGGTACACCCGACAGACCCAGGATCTCAACAGGAATCGACGGGCCCGCTTCAGTAACTTCGTTACCCACTTCATCACGCATTGCACGAACACGGCCATATTCCTGACCACACAGAACGATGTCGCCCTTGTGCAGTGTACCAGACTGAACCAGAACGGTGGCAACCGGACCACGACCTTTATCCAGACGAGATTCCACCACCACGCCTGATGCCATGCCTTCTTTCACAGCCGTCAGTTCAAGAACTTCCGCTTGCAGTAGGATGGTTTCCAGCAGTTGCTCGATGTTGGTTCCCTGTTTTGCAGAGATGTGAACAAACATGTTCTCACCGCCCCACTCTTCCGGAATAACATCGTACTGAGCCAGCTCGTTCTTAACGTTGTCTGGGTTCGCTTCTTCTTTGTCGATCTTGTTCACGGCAACAATCAGAGGCACACCGGCCGCTTTCGCGTGCTGGATCGCTTCTTTTGTCTGAGGCATTACGCCATCGTCTGCTGCCACGACCAGAACAACGATATCCGTTGCCTGAGCACCACGAGCACGCATAGCGGTAAACGCGGCGTGTCCAGGAGTATCCAGGAAGGTAATCATGCCGTTTGGCGTTTCAACGTGGTAAGCACCAATGTGCTGAGTAATACCACCGGCTTCGCCTGACGCTACGTGCGCACGACGGATGTAGTCCAGAGTCGACGTCTTACCGTGGTCAACGTGACCCATGATGGTCACAACGGGTGCACGTGGTACAGACTCGGCATCGCTGTCACGATCAGACAGAACCGCTTCTTCCAGTTCGTTCTCTTTACGCAGGATAACTCTGTGACCCATTTCTTCAGCAACAAGTTGTGCTGTTTCCTGGTCAATTACCTGGTTGATCGTGGCCATTGCGCCCATTTTCATCATCACTTTGATGACTTCAGTCGCTTTCACCGACATCTTGTTCGCCAGTTCAGACAGAATGATGGTTTCACCAATCATAACATCTGACTTCGCAACGGTGGCCGTTTTGTCGAAACCGTGCTGCATTGAAGCTGGTTTCGCTGGCTTGCTCAGCTTGCCTTTGCGACCGCCTTTACCGCCACGCTGGTTACGTGCGCCACGCTCTTGAGAGTCGCTCTTCGAAGACATTTTCTTGTTGCTCTTACGGCGACCGCTGCCTTCTACTTTACGATCTGCTTCATCTTCGGCTTCACGTGCGTATTGTGAAGTCGTTACATGGTAATCTGTATTTTCCATATCACCCTTTTTCTTTTCTGCAGCAGACCAACGCTCTTCGTTCTTCTGAGCCAATTCGCGCGCTTCTTCCAGCTGGCGCTGACTCTCCTCTTCAGCCTTACGCTTGGCTTCTTCTTCCCGACGACGCTTCAGCTCTTCAGCTTCTTTTCGCGCTGCTTCTTGCTTGGATTTCTCTTCAGCAGTGAGTTCACTTCCTTTATCTGACTCACGCTTCGCTTTCTCTTCAGCGTCACGTTTGGCTTTCTCTTCAGCCTCGCGTTTCGCTTTTTCTTCCGCGTCACGCTTAGCCGCTTCTTCTGCTTCACGTTTCGCTTCTGCGTCACGTTTCGCCTGCTCTTCGGCTTCACGTTTCGCTAGTTCTTCAGCTTCACGCATCGCAGCTTCTTCTGCTTCGCGTTGCGCTTCATCTTCGATTGTACTGCGCTTAACATACGTACGTTTTTTGCGCACTTCAACCTGAACATTCTTACTTTTACCACCGCCCGCGTTCACACTCAGTGTACTGCGGGTTTTACGTTGCAATGTTAAGCGAGTCGGGCCGGATTCACCTGACGTGTCTCCGTGCTCTTTTTTAAGGTGAGTAAGTAGTTTCTGCTTCTCATCGTCAGACACTACATCTTCACTCGCTTTGTTCATGCCAGCATCAGCAAGTTGTTCTAATAAGCGGTCAACTGGCGTACCAATTTCTTCACTCAGTGCTTTAACTGTTCTTTGTGTCATGCCGCTTTCTCCCCTTGCTGAATTAATTATGCATCTTCACCGAACCAACAAATGTTACGAGCAGCCATGATCAATTCACCTGCACGTTCTTCGGTAAGACCTTCAATACCTTCAAGATCATCAATTCCCTGATCAGCCAGATCTTCCAGTGTTACCACACCTTTGGCTGCCAGTTTAAACGCCATTTCGCGTTCCAGACCTTCCAGACCCAGCAGATCGTCCGCTGGCTCCAGGCCTTCAAAAGACTCTTCCTGTGCCAGAGCAATCGTCGTCAGTGCATCTTTTGCACGTGTACGCAGCTCTTCAATCAGATCTTCATCCAGACCTTCAACTTCAAGCAGTTCATTCACCGGAACGTACGCCACTTCTTCCAGTGTTGAGAAACCTTCCTCAACCAGAAGCTCAGCGAAGTCCTGCTCGATATCCAGGTACTTCATGAAGTTTTCAATCGACGCCTGAGACTCTTCTGCGTGTTTCTTCTGCAGATCTTCAACGGTCATCACGTTCAGTTCCCAACCTGTCAGTTGAGACGCCAGACGGACGTTCTGACCGTTACGGCCAATCGCCTGTGCCAGATTGTCAGCTTCCACCGCGATGTCCATCGCGTGTGCATCTTCATCAACGATGATCGACGCAACGTCAGCCGGCGCCATCGCATTAATCACAAATTGCGCTGGGTTGTCGTCCCACAGCACGATATCGATACGCTCACCACCCAGTTCACCAGAGACAGCCTGAACACGCGCACCGCGCATACCCACACACGCACCGACCGGGTCAATACGTCGGTCATTGGTTTTGACTGCGATTTTGGCGCGAGAGCCTGGATCACGTGCAGCGCCTTTCAGCTCAATGATTTCTTCAGCAATTTCAGGCACTTCCACACGGAACAGCTCAGCCAGCATCTCAGGTTTAGAACGAGTGATGAACAGCTGGAAACCACGTGCTTCTGGTGCGACTTTGTACAACAGACCACGAACACGGTCGCCCGGACGGAAGTTTTCACGTGGCAGTTGGTCATCACGCAGGATTACCGCTTCCGCATTGCTGCCCAGATCTAAAATGATGGTGTCGCGGTTCACTTTTTTCACCACGCCAGTCACCAGATCGCCTTCGTTGTCGATGAACTGCTCAACAATTTGAGCGCGTTCAGCTTCACGAACTTTCTGTACGATCACCTGTTTCGCCGTTTGAGTGGTAATACGGTCAAACGTCACGGAGTCGATTTCGTCTTCGATGTAATCACCCAGCTCAACCGAATCATCGTCATAGCGGGCCGCTTCCAGCGAAATTTCTTTGGTTGGGCTTTCTACTTCCTCTACCACCATCCAGCGGCGGAAGGTGTCGAATTCACCGGTTTTACGGTCGATAGCAACACGAACGTCAATTTCGATTTCGTATTTCTTTTTGGTCGATGTTGCCAACGCGATTTCCAGTGCTTCGAAAATACGCTCACGAGGAACTGCTTTTTCGTTCGAAACCGCTTCAACTACCGCTAAAATCTCTTTACTCATTTTTCTAGCCTCTAAGCTTTTATTTTTAGGGACCTAAAATTTAGGGATAAGGTTCGCTTTAGAAATGTTGCTCAAAGCAAACTGTTCTTCTGCCCCGTCTACGGTGACAGACACGATTTCACCATCAACAGAGTGGATCACTCCCTTCCATTTGCGGCGGTTGCCAACGGGCATTTTCAAAACGATGTTTACCTCGTGACCAATAAACTGTTCGTAGTGTGCTGCTTTAAATAGTGGTCTTTCCAGACCTGGAGAGGACACTTCCAGGTTATAAGCCACTGAAATTGGATCTTCAACGTCCAGCACTGCGCTAACCTGATGGCTAACTTCTGCACAGTCGTCTACGTTAATGCCATTTTCATGGTCGATGTAAATACGTAACGTTGAGTGTTCGCCTGCGCGAATAAATTCTAATCCAACCAACTCGTAGCCTGAGGCTGCGACAGGCGCGTCAAGCATTTCAGTAAGTTGTCTTTCTAAGCCAGTCATTTAAACCACTCCAGAAACAAAAAAAGGGCTCAGAGCCCAATTTCAATTCCAAGCAACACCTGAATTCCGAACGTGCAGAAATTCAGATAACAAAAAACCCCGAAAGTCGGGGTTTTTTGTTGCTGGACCCTGATACGTTAAATACTAGTGTATTTAACTCACAGTGCGCATTCGACACTGTGCAAACTTGTCCACGAATCCGTGAAAGGATTTGGTTGCGGGGGCCGGATTTGAACCGACGACCTTCGGGTTATGAGCCCGACGAGCTACCAAGCTGCTCCACCCCGCGTCCGACTTGCTGTGCATTATACGCTCAACAAGGTGATTTACAAGTTTGTAAATAATGGTGCCGAGAGAGGGACTCGAACCCTCACACCTAAGGCACTAGCACCTCATGCTAGCGTGTCTACCAATTTCACCATCTCGGCATCAAACTTTGCAGCTTATTGAGGGATTTCGTCACTCGGCTTAGCCGGTACATCACTCGCTGCATCATCAACTTTCTTCTCAATAACCTGACCTTGACTTGGGTCAGCAAACTGAGATTCAACTTTATGGGTAGACATGTTACCCAGTACCAAGCTGATGACAAAGAATACGGTTGCAAAAATTGCAGTCATTCGGGTTAGGAAGTTACCAGAGCCGCTTGCACCAAACACTGTGTTTGAAGCGCCAGCACCGAATGAGGCTCCCATATCTGCGCCTTTACCTTGCTGAATCAACACCAGGCCAATTACACCAAGCGCTGCCAACAGGTAAATCACAAGTAGAACTGTAAACATATTTCCACCTATGTTCCAAATTGTTGAGCCAGCGCCGCTCTGGAAATATTCCGGAACAAGGCTAGCGGCCTCCACTACCGAAGGCGGAGCAATACTAGCGAAAGCCATGTTATCTGACAAGAGGAAATTGACAAAAAAGCTTAACTCTTCGGTCAAACGGTCAAAAAAAGGGCAAAAGTAGCAATCAGTTACCCTTTTGTCTCCCGAGTCGCTCTCCTTCTTAAAGGACGCTCTCGCTTAACGTCAACCTTTTACCGTCAGCAACTGGCCTTGACCGCAGCGGCAATCTTCAGAGCCGACGCCTTCACCAGCTCAGCATCTTCCCCTTCCACCATCACACGGATCAGCGGCTCGGTACCGGATTTACGCAGCAGAACTCGGCCTTTATCACTCAATTCGTTTTCCACTTGTTCCACCGCAGCGATGACCGCTGCCGCTTCCAATGGGTTGGAGTCGCCAGCAAAACGGACATTCTCCAGCACTTGAGGATACAGTGTCATTCCCTGAGACAGCTCATGCAGGGTCATGTCGCTGCCAACGACCGAAGCCAGCACCTGCAACGCAGCCACAATCGCGTCACCAGTGGTGACTTTATCCAGTAAAATAACGTGTCCGGAATTTTCCGCGCCGATCTTCCAGCCTTTTTCCTGCAACTGCTCCATCACATAACGATCGCCCACGGCAGCGCGGACAAACGGAATGCCGAGCTGCTTCAAGCCGTTTTCCATTCCCAGATTAGTCATCAGCGTACCAACAACCCCACCTTTGAGCTCGCCACGGCGCAGCGCATCGCGTGCAATGATGTACGCGATCTGGTCACCATCCACTTTGTTGCCCAGATGATCGACCATGATGATGCGATCGCCATCACCATCGAACGCCAGCCCCAGATCCGCCCCTTCAGCCACAACACGTTGCTGCAGGGCTTTCACATCAGTAGCCCCTACCTGATCGTTGATGTTGGTGCCATTGGGTTCAACGCCCATGGTGACGATGTCCGCACCCAGCTCCGTAAACACACTCGGAGCAATATGATACGTGGCGCCATGCGCACAATCGACGACGATTTTCAGTTTTTCCAGACTCAATTGAGACGGAAAGGTGCTCTTACAAAATTCAATGTAACGGCCAGCAGCGTCATTCAGGCGCGCCGCTTTACCCAGCATCGCCGACTCCACACACTCAATGTCTTTGTCCAGCTCTTCTTCGATCGCCAGCTCAACGTCATCGGGTAACTTAGTGCCCTCAGAGGAGAAAAATTTAATCCCGTTGTCGTAATACGGGTTGTGCGATGCAGAGATGACAATACCGGCTTCCGCACGGAATGTCTGGGTCAGATACGCCACAGCCGGCGTCGGCATCGGGCCGGTAAAAATGGCTTTCAGCCCCGCCGCTGCCAGGCCCGCTTCCAGAGCGGATTCCAGCATGTATCCCGAGATACGGGTATCTTTACCAATGATAACTTTTTTCGTGCCTTGTTTAGCCAGTACACGGCCGGCAGCCCAACCAAGCTTGAGTACAAAATCCGGCGTGATCGGGTATTGACCTACCTTGCCACGTACGCCGTCCGTACCGAAATAGCGTCTTTTATCAGACATACGGTTTCCTTCATTATTATTGTGCTGTGAATCTTAGCGATTGCTCAAAGTTGCCTCGACAACCCGCATCGCTTCCAGCGTCTCTTCGAAATCATGGACACGAATGATCTGTGCCCCTTTCATCGCGGCAATGCTGGCACAAGTCACACTGCTCACCATGCAGTCCGCCGGTTGCTTGTCCAGCAACTTGAAGATCATCGATTTGCGTGACATTCCCGCCAAAATAGGCAAACCAAACTTATGAAACTCTTCAAGGTGCGCCAGTAGATGATAATTATGTTCAACGGTTTTGCCAAAGCCAAATCCAGGATCCAGAATTAATTGCTCTTTTTTGATCCCTGCCGCTTCACATGCCGCCACGCGTTCCTCAAGAAACGCCGCCACTTCACTCAGCACATCTTCGTAGTGAGGGTGAGCTTGCATGGTGCGTGGTTGCCCCTGCATGTGCATCAGACAAACCGGTACCTGAGCCTGCGCCGCGACCTCCAGAGCACCTGGCTCTCGTAATGCCCGGATATCGTTAATTAAATCGGCCCCAGCCGCAACGGCCTGGCGCATCACTTCCGCTTTACTGGTATCGACTGAGATCCAGACATCGTATTGCTGACGAATGGCACGGATCACCGGAATCACCCGCTCCAGTTCATCTTCCAATGCCACTTCCGGCGCCCCGGGGCGGGTAGACTCACCACCAATATCGATGATGGTGACACCGGCATCGATCATGCGCCTGACGCGTTCTAATGCGGAGTCAATCGAGTTAAATTGGCCCCCGTCAGAAAACGAGTCCGGGGTCACATTAAGAATCCCCATTACCTGAGGACGGCTCAAATCGAGCGTTTTATTATTTGCTGAGATTTTCATTTTAAATACAAAAACCCCGAGTTGCCTCGGGGTTTGATCAGTAGACTAAAATTATTCGGTATCTTTGTCTTCAGACGGTGCGCTGTCCTGCTGGGCTTTTTCTGCGGCAGGCTCAGCTTTCTCTTCCGGCTGTTTTTCAGCCTTGGCTCGCTCCTGATCCGCCCAGCCAGCTGGCTCACGAATCTCATCTTTGCGCGCCATCAAATCATCAATCTGACCTGCATCGATGGTTTCATATTTCATCAACGCGTCTTTCATCGAGTGCATGATATCCATGTTTTCTTCCAGGATACGCTTCGCCCGATCATAGTTGCGATCAATGATACTGCGCACTTCGTCGTCAATCAGTTTGGCGGTGTCATCTGACATATGCTTAGTCTGCGTCACGCTGCGACCCAAGAATACCTCGCCTTCGTCTTCAGCGTACAACAGAGGACCCAGTTTTTCCGAGAAGCCCCATTGTGTGACCATCTTACGAGCGATGTCCGTTGCACGTTCGATATCGTTCGAGGCACCGGTCGATACTTTGGCCGGACCATAAATCAGCTCTTCCGCCAAACGGCCGCCATACAAGCTGGAAATCATCGACTCCAGATGCTGACGCGACATGCTGATGCGGTCTTGCTCAGGCAGGTACATGGTTACACCCAAGGCACGGCCACGAGGAATGATCGACACTTTATAAACAGGATCGTGTTCAGGCACCAGACGACCGACGATCGCGTGGCCCGCTTCATGGTACGCAGTAGACTCTTTAACCTCTTCCGACATCACCATTGAACGGCGCTCGGCGCCCATCATGATTTTGTCTTTTGCCAGTTCGAACTCAACCATGGAAACGTTACGCTTGTTACCACGTGCAGCAAACAGCGCCGCTTCGTTCACCAGGTTTGCCAAATCGGCACCCGAGAAGCCAGGTGTACCACGGGCAATCAGAGACGGTTCAACGTCACCAGCCAGAGGAACTTTACGCATGTGCACTTTCAGGATCTGCTCACGGCCACGCACATCTGGCAAGCCCACAACGACTTGACGGTCAAATCGGCCAGGACGCAACAATGCCGGGTCCAGTACGTCTGGACGGTTTGTCGCCGCAATTACGATGATACCTTCGTTGCCTTCAAAACCATCCATTTCAACCAGCATCTGGTTGAGCGTTTGCTCACGTTCATCGTGACCACCGCCCACACCAGCACCACGCTGACGACCGACGGCATCAATCTCATCGATAAAGATAATACAAGGGGCGGCTTTCTTAGCCTGGTCGAACATATCACGTACCCGTGATGCACCGACACCGACGAACATTTCGACAAAGTCAGAACCCGAAATCGTAAAGAACGGCACTTTCGCTTCACCGGCAATGGCTTTTGCCAGCAAAGTTTTACCCGTGCCCGGAGGGCCGACCATCAGAACACCCGTTGGGATCTTACCACCCAGTTTCTGGAAACGGCTCGGATCTCGCAGGTAATCGACCAGCTCTTTAACATCTTCTTTGGCTTCATCACAGCCAGCAACGTCGTTAAAAGTGGTTTTGATCTGCTCTTCACTCATCATGCGAGCCTTGCTCTTACCAAACGACATCGCGCCTTTGCCGCCGCCGCCCTGCATCTGACGCATGAAGAAAATCCACACACCGATAAGCAGGATCATCGGGAACCACGAAATAAAGATGGTTCCGAGTAAACTTTGTTCTTCTGGAGGTGTGCCTTGTACTTTCACGTTCTGGTTGATCAGATCGTCCAGCAGTTTCTGGTCGTACACAGGCATGTAAGTCACGTAACGCGCGCTACCACCACGACGAGTGAATGAAATCTCTCGCTCTTTAAAGGTTGCTTCCTGGATCTGGCCTTGGCCAACTTCCTGCACAAATGTGGTGTAATCTACTGTTCTGCCGTTACTGTCACCAGGACCGAAGCTCTGGAATACCGACATCAATACTACAGCGATGACGAGCCACAGAATTAAATTTTTTGCCATGTCACTCAAGGTGTCAGCCTCGCGATAACTAATTGTAATTAAAGGTAGGGTACTACAGTTTGTAACCTGTAGCTATAGTGTTAACTTTTGCCACGGGCAGCGAAATGGTTACCCTTTGTAACCGGTTGCTACGATGTAAACTTCACGCGATCTTGCCCGGGAAGAATCCGGTTTACGGATTTTGACGGCCCTGAACATATCCCGCACGTCTTTTACGTACTGGTCAAATCCTTCCCCCTGGAAGACTTTCACCACAAAGCTACCATTAGGCGCCAGAACTTGTCGACACATATCGAGCGCAAGCTCGACCAGGTACATCGCTCTTGGCTGGTCGACCGACTGGTTACCGGCCATATTCGGCGCCATATCAGACATTACTACGTCAACCATGTCAGGCTGGATTCGTTCAAGCAGCGCATCCAGGACAGATTCTTCACGAAAATCGCCCTGCAGAAACGCGACTCCTGCAATCGAGTCCATTGGCAGAATGTCACAGGCAATCACCTGACCTTCTTCACCAACGATCCCCGCCGCATACTGAGACCATCCACCCGGAGCCGCACCGAGGTCAACCACGGTCATGCCCGATTTCAACAGCTTGTCTTTATTCTGAATCTCTTCAATTTTGAAGATAGCACGTGAGCGATAGCCTTTCTTCTTGGCTTCGTTGACGTATTTATCATCAAAATGCTCTTTCAACCAACGGCCAGAGCTTGCCGAATGCTTCTGTTTACTCATTCAATTCCTAACTAACAAGCCTCTACCCTAATAAAGAAAGTATGGTAGAAAATATAGTCTTCATGGATAGATGGCGTTAAAATGGTATTTTTCAACCCTAATAGTAAATAAAATTGGCCGCGTAATGAACCTAAGCACCAAACAAAAGCAGCATCTAAAGGGCCTGGCACACAACCTTAAACCGGTTGTGCTGATGGGCGCAAACGGACTTACTGAAGCTGTTCTGGCGGAAATCGAAATCGCTCTGGACCACCATGAGCTGATCAAAGTCAAAGTCGCTTCTGAAGACCGTGAGACAAAGAACCTGATTGTTGACGCCGTGGTTCGCGAAACTGGCGCAGAAAAAGTCCAGGTAATCGGTAAGACCCTGGTCCTGTATCGCCAAAGCGAAGCGCGCAAAATCGAACTGCCGCGCAAATAATCCCAACTGGCTTCGGCTAGAAAGAGAAAAAGGTCGCAAACGCGACCTTTTTTCATATCTGAACAAAGGAGTATCAGAGGTACTCAACCTTATCGATATCGTAGTCTTTGGTGCCACCCGGTGTCGTGATGCTGACTTCGTCGCCTTCCATTTTACCAATCAAACCACGTGCCATTGGTGAACTGACGGAAATACGGCCGCTTTTAATCTCCGCTTCGTCATCACCGACGATGGTGTACTTCTTCTCTTCTTCCGTATCCACATCGATCAGCGTCACCGTCGCGCCAAAAATGACTTTACCGGTGTTTTCCATTTTTGTGACGTCAATAACCTGAGCCACAGACAATTTGTACTCGATATCGCGGATTTGCGCTTCGCAGATGCCCTGCTCTTCACGCGCAGCGTGGTATTCCGCATTCTCTTTCAGGTCACCCAGCTCGCGAGCTTCTGCAATTGCTTCAGAGATTTGTGGGCGAAGCTTAAGTAGACGATCGAGTTCTTCACGCAGCAGTTTCTCGCCACGGAGAGTCATTGGGACTTTTTCCATTTCGTACCTCTATGCCAAAGCAGGCTTTGGACAAAACAAAACCACCCAGTCTTATAGATCAGGTAGTCAGAATGATTAAAGATTTCCTCTAGTGTAAACAAACTCTGAGCGGAGATCATCATAATTCACAGACCGTGACCCACTTCACACTTAACGCTCAGGGCCGCAGCGATTCTGGAATAAAAAACAACCTAATCAATCACATAAAGAACGCCATACGTCAGTTAAAAAAATAAAAAAAAATAAAAAACTGTGTATTTTTACAACCATCAGTAATGGTATTTTATCCTTAAATTTCATAAGCTTGATGTTTTTTACCTTTAAATAAAACACCGTTCAATAGTCAGATTTATATCATTTTACTAACGACATAAGGAACTTTAGCGTTACAACATAGGCCACGTATCTGATGGCGATGTGTGCCTGCTGACAGTAAAAGGTCTTTGCTTAGGGTTTCACATCTGTCTGATAACGTAAGGTGGACGAGTACTTTTTCGCTCTCCCCTTCATAAAAAACTATTTATGGACAGTAAATTAGGACTTAATAAGATGAACAAGACTCTGATCGCTCTAGCTCTAGCAGCAGTGGCAGGCGGCGCAAGCGCAGCAACAGATTTCAGCCCAGCAGTAAACGGCGGCGACAACACTAACGCTATCTACTCTGCAGACGGTGCAAACCTTTTCCTAGGCGGCCGCGCTGAATTCCGTGGCGACTTCAACGGTAACGAAGATGGTTCAGACATCGACGGTACTATGGCTGACAAGAGCCGTGTACGTCTGAACGTTGGTGGTACTACTCAAATCACTGATACTCTAAGCGGTTTTGGTTTCTACGAAGCTGAGCAAACTACTAAGAGCGCAGAAGGCGACAGCAAATTCCAACAGCGTTACGCTTACGTTGGTCTGATGGGCACTTACGGCGCAGTATCTTTCGGTCGTCAAAACACTGCTGGTGTTCAGATCTCTGACATGTCAGACATCGCGACTTACACTGGTGATCAGAAAGCATTCATCTACGCTGGTAACGAGCAAATCAACAACACTATCGCTTACACTGGTCAATTCGACGCTCTGACTGTTAAAGCAAGCGTTATCGCTGGTGAAGAAGACGATTCAGACGGCTACGGCGTATCTGCTATCTACAACCTGCCATTCGGTCTGGGCCTAGGTCTGGGTTACGCAGCTGGTGAAAACAACAACGGTGACGCAGACCAAGTTATCGCTGGTATCAACTACACTAACGGCGGTTTCTACACTGGTTTCACTTACACTACTGGTGATCTAGACGACGACAACGATTTCGACGGCTACGAGTTCGCTGCGAAATACAAGTTCGAAAACAACTTCAGCATCATCGGTGCTTACCAGAACCGTCAAGTTGAAAACGACGACATCTCTGACTTCTTCGAGCTGACTGGTGCGTACGACTTCAACAAGCACCTGAACGCTTACGTTGCTTACAAATTCAACCAGCTAGACGATGCTTACACCGACAACAACGGTAAAGTACAAGACGCAGAAGACTCTGTACGTCTAGGCCTGAAATACACATTCTAATGTGTTGACGAGTATTCACTCGTAAAGCAATTTCAAACCCGGCTTCGGCCGGGTTTTTTCGTTTCCTGAGGTTAGAATTGACCGCCGTCTAACATCTGACAAACTATCCGACTGGTTTCACGCCCAATGGCTCTTTATACTTAGAGCTACTGAATCCCATTGATACGACCTGATGAAGGCCCGATTCCATGACACGTACGCTTAACTACGCGCTTCTGCTTGTTTCCACTCTGCTGGCCGGCCAGGCAATTGCAGACAAATACGCCCCAGTTGATAAACTTCCGCAAGGCAGCCGCAGTAGTCTGTTGGTGGAAGATTTGCAGGGCAATAACGGTCTGACACTAACCAACAACAGCGACCAGTTTTTTCCGCCAGCCAGTACACTTAAGCTGGTGACAGCACTGGCGGCCAAGCTGGAACTGGGCGATCAATTTCATTACCAGACCACACTGGCCAAAGCCGGTAATGATTTAGTGTTTCAATTTTCAGGTGACCCGACGCTGACCACCAAAGACTTGGCGAATATGCTGTCGGCGGCTAAGCAACAAAAACTCACCCGTATCACAGGTGACATCTGGCTGGACGATTCAGCGTTCAGTGGCTACGAGCGCGCCATCGGCTGGCCCTGGGACATTCTGGGGGTGTGTTACAGCGCGCCAGCCAGTGCGATCACTCTGGACGAAAACTGTATTCAAGCCTCAATATATACGCAGGACAACGGCAAAACCCGCGTCTATGTGCCAGAGCAATATCCGGTTTATGTGTCCACCAGTGTCAAAACCGTCACCCGAGCCGGGCAAAAAGCGGCGCAGTGCGACCTTGAACTACTGACGCACCCGGACAACCACTATCAATTACGAGGCTGCCTGGTGTCCAGAAAGCAACCTCTGCCACTCAAGTTCGCGGTTCAGGATACACGTCTGTATGCCACACGCATGATCTACACCGAGCTCAATCGCCTCGGGATAAAACTGGATGGCAAAGTGAAAGTCGGCCGCCCGAACGCGCCATTGCAGAAAACACTGGCGGTGCACTACTCAGCGCCGTTACCACAGCTGCTGGATGAGATGCTGAAAAAATCCGATAACCTGATCGCTGACAGCCTGACCAAGTCGCTGGGTGCCCAGTTTTTCATCCAGCCCGGCAGTTTCAAAAACGGCACCGCGGCGATCAAGCAAATCATCTTCGCACACACCGGCATCGATCTTAAACACGCTCAGTTGGCAGATGGCTCAGGGTTATCACGCAATAACCGTTTTACCGCGCACGACATGGCGGCGGTACTGCGTTATATCTACAACAATGATCACAAACTGCACATTATCGATATGATGCCGAAAGCGGGTGAATCCGGCACCCTGCATTACCGTCGCAGCATGCGTAAAGCACCAATCAAAGGACAGATGATTGCCAAAAGCGGCTCACTGTATGGCAGCTACAATATGGCGGGGTACGGTCTGGACAAAAACGGCAAACCGAATGCGATTTTCGTTCAGTTTGTCAGTGACTACCATCCGGTCCGTAGGGACGACGACCAACCCGTCGTCCCGCCGATCACTCAGTTCGAAACCCTGTTTTACCAGGATGTGATCAACTACAGTCAGGCTAAGTGAAGGAAGTAATTCACGACCGTGAAGTAAATCCACATTCCTGAGATATCGACCACCGACGCCAGCACCGGGCTGACCAATACCGCCGGATCCAGCTTAAACGCCCGGGCGAGGATGGGCAGCAGCCCGCCCAGCGTGGTCGATATCGTCACCTGAATAAACAGCGCCACCGCGATGGCAGCGGCAATTAGATGCATGTTAAAGCCACCAGCCGACGCAGGATCACTGAAGATCAGAATCCGCGCCACGATCACCAAAGCAATCGCCAGGGCAATGCACACCGCGACCCGACTCTCTTTCCAGCAAACCGCCAACCACTGGCGTTTTTTCAGCTCTCCGGTTGCCAGCGCCCGAATCACTAACGTCGCAGCCTGGCTGCCTGTATTACCGCCTGCCGCCGCGATGACTGGCATATAAATCGCCAGTAATACCAGCTGACTGAGCGTATCCTCATAGTGAGAAATGATCAGCCCGGAGACAATTCCGAGCAGCGCCAGTGCAATGATCCAACCTATCCGATGTTTAACATGCTCAAGCACCCCGGTACTCAGATAGTCATTCGTCGGCTCCACCTCAGAATAGATAAACCCCATTTGATGGGCGAAATGACGCGCTTGCTTATCAAAGCCTTCCTGCTCCAGTTGATTGATCAGCTGTTGCACGTAAGCCACAGAGCAGTGATTGAGAATGCCTACGGCTTCTTCAATCGGCATCACAGTGAGTAAATGAATTTGTTTTTGTTGGTCGTACTGCAAAAAAGCATTACGAGCCGCACTGATCTCCGCGTTGGAGAACGGTGTGGTGTTTTGTGTACAAGTGTCGCTCATTACCGTCATGGCGAATCTCCCGATTGGCAATTGGTAACGACCATCGATAAACAACGTTTTTCCGGCAGGCACACACAGGCCGACGGAAGTCCGCGATTTATCTTCTAGTAAGACATGGAGAAAAACAGAGAGAGGAAAACAAGCTCCCTACCACTTAGGCAGGGACGGAGAGCGCCAATACCGAAGCGGGTTATTTTTCTCCCTTCATACTAGGGGGATGGTCGGTATTGTTCATAGTGGTCTCCAAAAACGTTGCCCCAGTGGCAACCGCGCTATGATAACAAATCGAACTCGGTTTGCCATCGTTTTCAAAGGGAAACAGACACAAAAAACGCCCATGTCGGGCGTTTTTGCTTCGGTAAGTTACGCATCAACTGATAGTAACACGGGCAAATTTACGCTTGCCGACCTGGAATACGTACGTCCCGCTTGCCGGCTCAAACTTCGCGTCCGCCACTTTCTCACCGTCGATCTTCGCTGCACCTTGCTTGACCATACGCATCGCTTCAGACGTTGATGCACACAGCCCCGCTTCTTTCAGCAGGTTCGATACTGGCAGGCCCGCATCAAAGCCAAACTCTGGCATTTCGTCCGGGATAGCGCCTTTCTGGAAGCGGTTGATGAACTCCTGCTCTGCGGCGTCGGCGTCGGCGTCGCTGTGGAAACGAGCAATGATTTCTTTCGCCAGCAGAATCTTGATATCACGAGGGTTTTTACCTGCTTCCACATCTGATTTAAACTGAGCAATTTCATCCAGTGGACGGAACGACAGCAATTCGTAGTAGCTCCACATCAGATCATCGGAAATCGACATGATCTTACCGAACATCTCACTCGGCGCTTCACTGATGCCAATGTAGTTGTTGGCAGACTTGGACATTTTCTTCTCACCGTCCAGCCCCACCAGCAGAGGCATCATCAGTACCACTTGAGGCTTCTGACCATGAGATTTTTGCAGCTCACGCCCCATCAACAGGTTGAACTTCTGGTCAGTACCACCAAGCTCTACATCCGTTTCCATCGCCACAGAATCGTATCCTTGCAGCAGTGGGTACATGAACTCGTGAATTGCAATCGGCTGGCCACCCGCGTAACGCTTTTTAAAGTCGTCACGTTCCAGCATACGAGCAACCGTCTGGTTAGCGGCAAGACGGATCATGCCTTCTGCGCCCAGCTCCGACAGCCAGTCAGAGTTAAACTGAATCTTGGTTTTAGCCGGA
The DNA here is from genome assembly GCF_009904845.1 of Vibrio sp. V38_P2S17PM301. Classification (NCBI taxonomy): domain Bacteria; kingdom Pseudomonadati; phylum Pseudomonadota; class Gammaproteobacteria; order Vibrionales; family Vibrionaceae; genus Vibrio; species Vibrio sp. V38_P2S17PM301. The sequence continues at coordinate 38,394 of NZ_WXWO01000013.1, forward strand.
TCCAGAATCTTAAACACTTGTTGCTTGTAGGTTTCAGCGTTACGCAGTACATCTTCGCGCGTCAGCGGCGGACGTGTGGTATTTTTGCCAGTCGGATCGCCGACCATACCGGTAAAATCACCAATCAGGAATGTAACATCATGACCAAGTTCCTGAAATGCACGCAGTTTATTCAGGATCACAGTGTGACCAAGGTGGATGTCAGGTGCGGTTGGATCGGCACCTAATTTGATACGCAGAGGACGACCCTCTTTCAGTTTTTCAATCAGCTCTTCTTCTGGAATCAGCTCTTCCACACCACGCTTAATTTCGGCCAGCGCTGCTTCAATACTCGCCATTCTTGTTCACTCCCACAGATTTGGCAAAAATTTATTAGTTCGACATATTACTTGAATAGCGATGCTTTTTGAAACCAGTTAGACTAAAGAGCCCACTATTTTCTTTAATTAATTGCAGAACGAACTTTAAGATGTTGTCTATCTTCGCTCGACTTCCATGGATGCACCGAGCATTAATTGCCTGTTTCAGTGCTTTGATGGTCATTGCACTGTTTTTACCCGATCCTCAAGACCTGCGTAGTGATGAAGGCACACTTGAAGTCGGACGTCATTATCCGCTGACGATAGACGCTGAAGCGCTCGCCCCAGGCAGCGTGATCACGCCGACGGCTGCGCTGCGCTGGCAAAAACACACCGTTGGCTCTGGAGAAAGTGCAGCGTTGGTGTTCCAGCGCGTCGGTTTATCTTCCCGGACATTGTACGAGCTCACCACCAGCAGTGAAGAAATCGAAAAGCAATTGACCCGCTTACGCCCGGGTGATGTCTTGCTGTTTGGTTTCGATCAGAACAATGAACTGTTGCAGATCAAACGTCCGATCAGCTCATACGAAAACTTTGTCATCACCAAGTCCGATTCGGGTTACCTGAGCCGGCTGGACACCAAAGAAGTCTATTACCAATACAATTACGCCGAAGCCGACATCACCTCCAACTTCTGGAATGCGGGGATCAGCGCCGGGTTAACGCCCAACCAAATCATGGAACTGGCCGGTATCTACAGCTGGGATATCGACTTTGCTCTCGATATCCGTAAAGGCGACAATTTCCGTATTCTCTATCAGGAGAAAGTCGTGGAAGGCGAAGTGATTGGGCGTGGAAAAATCATTGCCTCGATCTTTACCAACCAGGGAGACACCTTTAAAGCGATCCTGGATGACAAAACCGGCGATTATTACGATGAGAATGGCCGGGCAATGAAAAAAGCCTTCTTGCGTGCGCCACTGGATTTTCGTCGCGTTTCTTCGAATTTCAATCCGCGTCGTCTCCATCCGGTCACGGGCCGGGTTCGTCCGCACCGCGGAACCGATTACGCCGCTCCGGTTGGCACGCCAATCTGGGCAGCGGGCAGCGGTGTGGTGGAAAAATCCAGCTACAACCAGTTTAACGGCAACTACGTGTTCATCCGCCACAACAGCACTTACATGACCAAGTATCTGCACCTGACCAAACGTCTGGTCAAAACAGGTCAGCGGGTCAAGCAGGGCCAGACCATTGGCACGCTGGGTGGCACCGGGCGGGTTACTGGTCCTCACCTGCACTACGAATTTTTGGTCAACGGTGTCCATCAGAATGCCCGTACGGTCAAGTTGCCTCAGGCTAAATCACTCACCGGACAAGCGAAGACGACCTTCATCGCCAACGCCAAAAACCGGTTGGAAAAGCTTGAACGCTACAGCCAGTTACTGTACGCCAATAACTGAACAAAGCCCGCTGTTGCGGGCTTTTTTATTCGCTAAGCTCCGTACTAGGCATCGCTTGCTGAACCGGACTGCGGCCGAGCATCAACAGACAAGGCGTCAGCACTAACGTCAGCAACGTCGCAAACGCCAGCCCACCCGCCACCGCCGTCGCCAGTTGCGACCACCACTGGGTGCTGGGAGCGCCGAACTCTATTTTCTGATTGATCAGGTCAATGTTCATCTCCAGCACCATCGGCAGCAGACCGAGGATGGTTGTCACCGTTGTCAGCAGCACAGGCCGTAAGCGCTGCACGCCGGTACGCAAAATCGCCTCGCGTTTGTCCAGCCCACGACTGAGCATCTGGTTATAGGTGTCGATCAATACGATATTGTTGTTGACCACAATCCCCGCCAGCGCAATCACCCCAATCCCGGACATAATAATGCCAAACGGTTTCTGGAAAATCAGCAGCCCCAGGAAAACCCCAACGGTGGAAAACAGCACCGCACTGAGGATCAAAAATGCCTGATAGAAACTGTTGAACTGAGTGATCAGGATCAGTGCCATCACCACCAGAGCAACCAAAAACGCTTGTTGCAAAAAGGCCGAGGAATGTTCCTGCTCTTCATTCTGGCCACGAATTTTAAACGTCACCCCAGAGGCCAGCCTCAGCTCACTCAACGCCTGTTCGACTTTCGGCAGCTCCAACGCCAGATTGTAACCTTCAACCATGTCTGCCTTGATGTTGATCACCCGTTGGCCGTCGACACGTTTGATGGTGTGCTGTTTGTGCTCCGGGACAATGCTGGCAAAATTGGTGATGGGCACCAGACCAGCCGGGGTTTTCACCCGCAGTTGATCAAAACGGCCAATATCACGCTTGTCTTCCGGATAACGCACCAGAATATCCACTTCCTCATCGGCATCATCCGGCAGGTAGTCACCAATGCGCAGACCGTTGGTCACAAACTGAACCGTGTTACCAACCAGGGTGGCGTCGGCAGCAAAACGCGAGGCGTCATCGCGACGGATGTCAATCTGCCAGTCAATGCCATCTTTGCTGGAGGAATCACTCACGTTAGTCAGTGCAGGGTTATTGTCTGCCCAGTGACGCACCTGCTTGGCCGCGGTATCGAGTTTATCCAGATCGCGCGCGCTCATTTCGATCACCAAATCGTGCTCCACCGGCGGACCAGCGTCGGGAAACTTATACTCGATCTCCACACCGGGTATCTGATCCGTCTGCTGTTTCAGCTCGTCGATAATCGCTTTGACTTTACGCCGATACTGCCAGTCAACCGGTTTGATCTGGATCTGACCAATTTCATCGTCGCCCCCGGTGCGGGTATAAACACTCTCAAATTCGTCGTGACCAAGCATGACCTGCTCAATGTCACGCATGATCGCATCCTGCTCCCGAATGGAGAGATCGCCGTAAGAGCGCACTTTCACGTTAAAAAACGGAGGGTCCACTTCCGGGAAAAATTCCGCCCCTAAACCGGCTTTCGAGTAGGCAAAACCCACCCCTATCGCCATCACGATCGCCGCAAGCAGAATTTTCAATGGATGGCGGATGGCTACCGATAGGGTCAGGTAATAGAGCCGGGTCAGACCGGTTGCCTGAGTAAAATCGCCGTCATGCAGCGCCACCATTTGCTGCCGGCTTTCTGTGGTGGCGTGCTGGGGTTTGCCAATCAGACTTCCCAATACCGGAACAAATAACAGCGCCATCGCCAATGACGCACTGAGCGTAGCAATCAGCGTCAATGGCAGGTATTTCATAAACTCACCGGTGATATCCGGCCAAAACAACAACGGAGCGAACGCGGCCAGCGTGGTCGCAGTGGAGGCGGTGATGGGCCAGGCCATGCGCTTGGCGGCATCGCGGTAGGCCTGAGTTCGGTCAACTCCTTCCTGCATTCGCCGATCAGCGAACTCAGTCACCACAATCGCCCCGTCCACCAGCATACCGACCGCCATGATCAGCGAAAACAGCACCACAATGTTGACGGTCAGCCCGAACACGGACAACACCAGCAAGCCGGTCAGAAATGACCCCGGAATCGACACCCCGACCAGCAGCGCAGTGCGTACCCCAAGGATGGCGATGATCACCACCACCACCAGAATAATCGCCGACAAAATGTTGTTTTGCAGGTCGTTGAGCATCAGACGGACATCATCCGACTGATCCCAGGTGTATTTCACCAATAAATTGGACGGCCATTCTGCCTGCTCACGCCCCTGCGCAATCACGGCTTTGACCAATTCAACCGTCTCAATGATGTTCTCGCCGGCGCGCTTTTTCACGTCCAGCACCACCGCTGGCTCGCCGTCCAGACGGGCAAAACTTTCCGGATCGCGGAATGACCGCCGCACCGTCGCCACATCAGCAAAAGTGATCACCTGTTTGCCATCCACTTTGACCGGCAGCTCCAGCACGTCTTTCAAAGAATCGAATACCGACGGAACTTTCACCGAGAAACGCCCGTAACCAGTATCGACAAAACCGGCGGCAACGACCCGGTTATTCAGGGCTATCAGGTTGTAAATATCCCCCTGATCCAAACCATAACTTTCCATCAGCAGCGGGTCGACCACAATTTCGACGATGTCTTCACGATCGCCGGCAATGTCAACTTCCAGCACCTGGCGATAACTTTCCAGTTTGTCGCGTAACTGGCGGGCAATCTGAACAATGGTCCGCTCCGGTACGGTGCCATACAGCACCACCGACAACACCGGCTCTTCTGAAGCCAGCGTGACTTCATTCACGGTGGGCTCATCGCTGTCGGCCGGTAACTTCGGCTTGGCCAAATCCACCGCTTCGCGCACATCCGCCATTGCCTTAGTCAGATCCACACCGACGTTGAATTCCAGCATCACCGACGCATGACCTTCGGCAGCCGTAGCAGTCATCTCTTTTACTCCTTCGATTGAACGCAGCTCCTGTTCAATCGGGCGTACCAACAGACGCTCGGCATCGGTCGGTGAAATCCCCTGATGAGTAACCGATACGTAGATGATAGGAATAGTAATGTCCGGACTCGACTCTTTGGGGATAGTCAGATAGGTGATGACACCGGCCACCAGTATGAACACCAGCAGCGTCAGCATGGTCCGAGTGCGCGACAGAGCAGCATCAATCAGTGAGTACATACTCTCTCCTTCAGCTCTGATCTGAGCGGGGTTGCGGCGTAGCAATAACCTGATCACCGTCGCGAACAAACCCTTGTCCCACCGTGATGATATCCACCACTTCACCGAGTCCTGCTAGCCAGACGCCATCCTGTTCGGCTTTTACCAACTGAATCGGAACAAAATGCACCACGTTATCTTGCAAGGTTTTAACCCCAAGGTTACCCGCTTCGTCGAGCGCCAGCATCGCCGGCGTGACTTTCACCGCCAGTTGATCGTTGAGGCTAATCGCCACTTCTGCACTGACCCCGGCCGGGATACGCTGCTCAGGGTTGTCGATTTCAATTTCGATCGGAAACGTATTGGTGGCCGGTGATGACACCCGAGACACGTAACGCAAACGGCCCGTGAGGTTTTCCCCATCGATAAAGCGTATCTGAGCTGCTTGGCCGGGCTGCAAATATTGAATATGACGTTCACTGACGTCCGCTTCGATCACCACTTTGTCGAGATCGATGAGGGTCGCCACCGGATCGCCCACCGCAACAAAATCGCCAGTTTCAATCAGCAATTGGTCGATAATACCGGCAAAGGGTGCCCGTACCTGGGTATTACGCAGCGCCAATCGGGCATTGCTGGCCATCGCCTTCGCTTCAGCCAGTTGCGCTTCAGCCGTGGCAAACGCCACTTCCCCCTGCAAGCCACGGTTTTTCAGCGCTCGGGCGGCATTGAATTCTTTTTCGCGCACTTTCAGCATCGCCAGCGCGCGGCTGAGCTGAATATCCAGATCCGCCGGATCGATGCGTGCGATCACTTGACCTTGTTCCACCCGGCTGCCTTTTCTCAGCGCCAGTGAGACAATTTTTCCGGCAATCTCTGCTCCCAGTGTCGCCTGGCGATCGGGCGCAGTGCGGCCATAAAGATTGATGATTTTATGAGTGGGCGTGGCATGAAAGGTCTGATAGACCACTTTTGCCAGTGGAATGGTTTGGACTTGCTCTGAAGTGTCGACATCATCCTGCGCCCAGAGAGAACCGAGCCCGAGCCACAGGCAAAGAAAAAAAACCAAGGCAGCAGAAACCAGCCATGGTTTCTGAGACCAATAGCCACCGTTGTTGATTCCAGGCATACAACATCCTTATGTGAGTACCTTTTTTAGAATTATTCAGCCCCGCGTACAATCAGGCACACAGAGCCGGGCAGTGTCCCCTACCCGTCACTCAACAAGTGGCTACTGTGATTTACACGCTGAACGACGCTCCACAGCCACAGGTTGTGGTTGCATTCGGGTTGTTGACAAAAAAGCGCGATCCTTCCAGACCTTCAGTGTAATCCACCACACCCCCGATCAGGTATTGCAGACTCATCGGGTCAACCACTAAGGTCACACCGCTGTTAACAATAGTCGTATCGCCTTCATTGACGCTTTCGTCAAAGGTGAAGCCGTACTGGAAGCCGCTACAACCACCACCGGTAATGTATACACGTAACTTCAGTTCCGGATTCTCTTCTTCAGCAATCAGCGCTTTTACGCGCGTTGCCGCTGCATCAGAAAAGGACAATGGTACATTTACTTCGCTCACGACGACCTCTCTCACTCGTGTCAGAGCCCGCTGGCGAGGGCCTGACGGCCATCTGCGGGTCTATCTCTATATTTCGATAATAGTTGATTATCCAATACCTGACCTTAGCGTTCAAGTATTCGCCACTACTATCGCGCAATTCGCAACTTTACACTGAGTCACGCTCAGATTACGCACAAAAAGTGATTAGAATGTGGCGTCAGGCGTTTCTAGTTCGCTCGGGTAGCGTTACAATGCCCGCCAACTTGGTCCGAGCAATCAAAAGAGGATATTCCAATGACCAAATCAGCAGAACTGTATCAGAAGGCGCAGGAAACCATTCCTGGCGGCGTCAACTCACCGGTACGCGCGTTCAACGGCGTCGGTGGTTCACCGATTTTTATCGAACGTGCCGACGGCCCTTTGATTTTTGATGCTGATGGTAAAGCGTATATCGATTACGTCGGTTCATGGGGCCCCATGATTCTTGGCCATAACCACGCCGTGATCCGTGACGCCGTGATTCAAGCCGCACAACGCGGTCTGAGCTTCGGCGCACCAACGGAGATGGAAGTCACCATGGCAGAGCTGGTATCAGAGCTGGTGCCTTCCATGGAACAGGTTCGTATGGTGAACTCCGGTACAGAAGCGACCATGAGTGCGATACGTCTGGCTCGTGGCTTTACCGGCCGCGATAAAATCATCAAGTTCGAAGGCTGCTATCACGGCCACGCTGATAGCCTACTGGTGAAAGCCGGCTCGGGTGCCCTGACGCTCGGTCAGCCAAGCTCACCGGGTGTTCCGGCAGATTTTGCCAAGTACACGCTGACCGCCACTTTCAATGATCTGGACTCCGTGCGCGCATTGTTTGAGGCCAACAAAGACGAAATCGCCTGTATCATCGTTGAACCGGTCGCCGGCAACATGAACTGTATCCCGCCGGTTGAAGGCTTCCACCAAGGACTGCGTCAAATTTGTGATGAAGAAGGCGCACTGCTGATTTTTGATGAAGTGATGACCGGCTTCCGTGTCGCACTGGGCGGCGCTCAGGCCTACTACGACATCAAACCGGATCTGACGACTCTGGGTAAAGTGATCGGTGGTGGAATGCCTGTCGGGGCGTTTGGAGGACGCAAAGACGTGATGCAGTACATCGCACCGACTGGTCCGGTTTATCAGGCAGGCACGCTGTCAGGCAACCCGGTTGCTATGGCCGCCGGCTTTGCCAGTCTGTCGCTGCTAAAAGAAGAAGGCAATGAAAAACGTCTCGCGTCGAAAACCAAACAACTGGCAGAAGGCTTCAAGGCGCTGGCCGACAAACACGGCATTCCTTTGGTGGTCAACCAGGTTGGCGGCATGTTCGGTTTCTTCTTTACCGATCAAGATAACATCACTTGTTATGAAGACGTCACCAAATGTGACATCGATCGCTTCAAACGTTTCTTCCACCTGATGCTCGACCACGGGGTTTATCTGGCGCCGTCTGCATTTGAAGCCAGCTTCACCTCTCTGGCGCACGGCCCGAAAGAGATCGACGCCACCCTGGAAGCGGCCGACCGCTGCTTTGCCGTTCTGGCGCAGGAAGCGTAATCGCTGACACTCAGCTCCCATCAACAAGGCTGCATTGATATGCAGCCTTTTTATTATCCTTGCCAGTTCAATACCACCAGCACCGCCAGCAGAACCAGAATGGCACCAAACCAAGGAAAAGGGCGACGCTTTTTACGTTGTCCAGCGCAATTTTTATCATCACTACAGCAGCCCATCGCAACATTTCTCCATTGATAACACTAGGTTTTAACGTCATTATACTCCCATAACGCGTGATAAATGGACAACGTCTGTGTCAGAAAAAGTGAAAATAACCTCCAGCCACTGGGTGTTGGTCGTCGCCCTGGTGGCCGCCGGAATCGCCTGTTACCTGCTGGTAGAACCTTATATCAACTCGATTGTAATGGCGTTCATCATTTCGATGCTGATGATACCAATCCACAACGGACTGGAAGCCAGAATGCCGAATCACCGTAACATCGCGGCTTTGATCTCCTGTGTGATCCTCACCTTTATCATCGTCATCCCGCTGCTGTTTGTGTTTGCCGCCATCGTGCAGCAAGGCTCGCTGTTTTCACAAAACCTTTACGCCTGGGTCACCGGCGGCGGAATCCAGGAGATCTTTCAACACCCCTGGGTGGTGAAAGGATTATCAGTCATCAACAATTACCTGCCATTTGATGCCATCAAACCGCAGGAAATTGCCCAGAAAGCCGCCCAACTGGCCACATCCCTCGGCACTAATCTGGTCGGGATCAGCGCCAAAATACTCGGCGACGCCACTAACTTCCTGATGAACTTTTTCCTGATGCTGTTTGTGCTGTTCTTTCTGCTGCGTGATCGCGAGCATATCATCAGCTCCATTCGTCATATCCTGCCGCTGTCGCGAAGCCAGGAAGACAAACTGCTGGATGAGATAGAACAAGTGTCCAAGTCTGCAGTGATGGGCTCGTTTCTGACCGCCATCGCCCAAGGGCTGGCGGGTGGCATCGGCATGTGGCTGGCTGGTTTTCCGGGATTGTTCTGGGGCACCATGATGGGCTTCGCATCGTTCATTCCGGTGGTCGGCACCGCGTTGATCTGGATACCGGCGACCGCGTACCTGTTTTTGACCGGGGACACAACTTGGGCTATCTTCCTGGCGGTGTGGAGCATTGCCATTGTCGGTTCAATCGACAACCTGCTGCGCCCGCTTTTGATGCAAGGCAGCGCCGGAATGAGCACCTTGCTGATTTTCTTCTCTCTGCTGGGCGGCATCCATCTGTTTGGGCTGATTGGCCTGATCTACGGTCCACTGATCTTCGCCATTACCATGGTGCTGTTTAACATCTATGATGAGGAGTTCAAAGACTTCCTCGACCAACAGGACAACAGCTGAGTCATACGACTTCAAGCCGACGGCAGATTGTGAGAGAATCTGCCGTCATTTTTTTCCGGGATCATTCATGTCAGCTTATATTGCCCCCAGCCAAATCGCCCAGCGACAACTGGCATACTTCGAAGGTAAACACGTGTTGGTGGCCGGCGAAGTCGAAGATTTGTTTGCGCTGGAATTGCGTCAGCATTGCGCGTCGGTCAGTGTCTTTACCACCAACTATGGTTTTTATCGCCAAATCCGTGCCTACGAGCAGCTCAACAGCTACTTTGGTGCTGAGCTGACCGCAGAAACCGGAGCTGACATGATCCTACTCTACTGGCCGAAAGCCAAAGCGGAGGCCGACTTTCTGCTGGCTATGTTGCTGGCCAAACTGGGCCCGGAAACCGAAATCGTAGTGGTGGGAGAAAACCGCAGCGGCGTGAAAAGCATTGAAAAAATGTTCAAGCCCTATGGTCCAATCAACAAATATGATTCTGCCCGGCGCTGCTCGTTTTACTGGGGTCAGTGCGTGGAGATGCCTGCCGCGTTTCAGCTAGACGCCTGGTTTAAAAGTTATCAGGTCCAATACCAGCAGCACTCCCTAACCATTCGTAGCCTGCCGGGTGTGTTCAGCCACGGTGAGTTTGATATTGGCAGTCAGCTGTTGCTGGATACTTTACCGTCCCTGAGCGGCAAAGTACTTGATTTCGGTTGTGGTGCCGGTGTCCTCGGGGCCGTAATGGCCAAACTGAACCCGGACATTGAACTGGAAATGTGTGACATCAGTGCGTTGGCCGTGGCATCCAGTCAGGCCACACTCCAAGCCAACCAACTGGAAGGTCGTGTGTTTGCCTCCGACGTCTATTCGGATACGGCGCGTGATTACCGCTATATTGTCAGTAACCCCCCTTTTCATGCGGGCCTGGATACCAGTTACAGCGCGACCGAAACCCTGCTGGCCGATGCCCCTAAGCATCAGACCTCAAACGGCCAGCTCTATATTGTCGCTAATAGCTTCCTCAAATATCCGCCGCTCATTGAGCAGGCTTTCGGTAATTGCGAGACGCTAAATAAGACCACCAAGTTCGCGATTTATCACGCACAAAAATAACCATTCCAGCCCGGTTTCTCACCTGAAACCGGGTATTTTCGTCCCCGAAAGAGGAAAAACTGCGTTGGTGCACACGCTTTGAGGTGGACTTACTTGTCAAAGTAAAAAAACTCGTTAATTTCGTCACTTTAGGTTTCTGTTTTTTCATTCAGCTTTGACGTGACTGACGTCTTCGCCTCACCTATAAAAAGTGACATATGTTCAGGTTGTATCGTAAACAAAGATTCAAACGCCTGCAAAATACCCTGATGCTGGCGTTTCTGGTGTTGAGCATCACGCCACTCACCATCACCGCCCTGTTCTTTCTCCAATCGCACAGTAAAGATCTGCAGGAGCAGAGTACCTCTCACCTCCTCTCCGTCCGGGACAGCAAACAACAGCAGGTCATTGATTATCTCAATGCCAAAGAATCGGAAGTGATGGGCTTCGTTCGCTCTGAACTGGCGTACGCCAGTGGCGGGCGTTTCTACGGTTTGGTCAATGCGTTCCAGAACCTGGGCATAGATATTGAGCAAGCGCGTCAACACGCCCAGCAACGTTACATTCCCGGCTCAGGCGATCAGGTTCAGACCTCCATTTTGCCACAATCGAGTAACTTTAACGGCAGCGAGCGCTATCGCCTGCTGCACAAACGCTACCACTGGGCCTATCTGGAACTGCTCAAGCGTTCAGACTTCGATGATATTTTGCTGGTCGATCGCGATGGCAACGTCACCTATTCCATCTACAAATATGGCTATTACGGCACGAACCTGCTCAGCGGTGTTTTTAGGGATGACAATCTCGGCCAGACATTTCACCAATTGCAAGAACTGGTGAGTGAAAAGCGCAAGAATAACGAAGATTTTACGCCGGTGGTGTTCTCTGACTTCTCTGCTCGTGACGGTCAGCCAGTGGCCTGGCTGGGCGCCCCGATTATTCAACAGGGCTATCTGCACAGCTACGCTCTGTTCCGTTTGCCAAGTAACGGTATCACCAAACTGATCGCCGACAAACCGAACAACGACATGCGTACGCTGTTGGTCGGTGATGACCACATCAGCCGCACGCTGGCGTATCAGCAGGATGAAGTTAATAAGAGTGTCGAAGTGATTGATCTGGCCTTGCGTGGTCAGTCCGCAGTCGGAACCTATACCAACACTGATGGCGAAAACGAAATCGCGGCTTACGCGCCGATTTCAATCAAAGGGCTCAACTGGGCATTAGTGGTTGAAGTGCCTGAGAAAGTGGCGTTTGCCCGGGTCAACCAGTTGGAAACGGTGTTTGTGGTTGCGATGATGAGCGCCTTGCTGCTGGTGGTGGTTGCCTCACACTACCTGTCCAATTTCATTACCTCGCCACTGCTCAAACTGACCTGGGCCGCTGAAAAAGTCTCTGCCGGCGATCTGGACGTCACCATGATCAACACCGAACGCAAAGATGAAATTGGCCGGCTGGCAGTCAGTTTTGAACGCATGCAGCGCTCGATCCGCGACAAGATTCAATTGATCAAGAAGCAAAATCGCGAGCTGGAAGACAACCTGCACCTGATCAAAAAGCAGAACCATGAGTTGCAGTTGGCCAACAAACTGAAAGATGAGTTTCTTGCCACCACATCCCATGAATTGCGTACGCCACTGCATGGCATGGTGGGTATCGCCGAAGCCTTGTCGTCCGGAGCCAATGGTCCCATCACGGCCGATCATAAATACCAGCTCGATATTATCATCAGCAGTGGTCAGCGTCTGGCGAATCTGGTCGACGATTTGCTGGACTATCACAAAATGCGTTATGGCAGCCTGGACATACACACGACCGCCGTCGATCTGGCCAGTTCTACCCGTTTGGTGCTGGAGCTGTCAGCCCATCTGCTGGGTAACAAGTCGATACGCATCATCAATCAGGTTCAAGACAGTCATACCTGGGTCAGCGCCGACCCGCAACGACTGGAACAAGTGTTGTATAACCTGGTCGGCAATGCCATCAAGTACACCAGCGAGGGCAAAATTGTTATCTCATCCAGCATTGTGGACGACAATGTTCGCGTTCAGGTGGTCGACACTGGCCAGGGCATACCGGCCGAACAGCTGGAACACATTTTCGAGCCGCTGATTCAGGCGGGCAATGACGCCAGTCGCTACCGACAAGGCGCAGGGCTGGGGCTGTCGATCAGTCGCCAGCTCATCGAACTGATGGATGGTGCTCTGTACGTCAGCAGCCAGCCGATGGTCGGCACGACGTTCAGCTTTACCCTGCCGCTGGCCTCGCCGGAACAAATCGCGGAGGTCAGCCACGCTGGCGCCGCACACTTTAAAGTACCGGACAATCCAGAGCTGGATTTACCCGAGCCAGGTACTCTGCCGGAGAACCCGGATGGACCGTTGCTATTGATCGCCGATGACGAACCGGTCAACGTCCGAGTGCTGGACAGCTTTCTGCGCCTGGAAGGCTACCGGGTACGCAGCGCCAAAGACGGTTACGAAGCACTGGATCTGATCGAGAAAGAAAAACCAGCGCTGTTGCTGCTCGACATCATGATGCCGGGACTGAGCGGTTACCAGGTGTGTGAGAAACTGCGTGAGCAATACGATCACGCAGCACTGCCCATCATCATGCTCACGGCACTGAATCAGGCCGACGATAAACTGCGCGGCTTTGACGCCGGTGCCAACGACTATCTGTCGAAACCGTTCAATAAACAGGAGCTGGCGGCACGGATAGACGCGCACCTGACCGCCAGTAAAGCGGAAATGCGCCGGGTTGAAAACGGTTTGTTGCAACAAGAGCTGAAAAAACGGGCAATGGTCGAAGCCAGCCTACTGGAAACACAGGGCCGCTTGCTGGAGCAGCTTGAGTCGGCGCCGGAAGCCATCATTTGCGTACGCGAAGACGGTAAGATCCGTTTTGCCAACGACGCCGCCGCCAAGCTGTTTAAACGCACTCAGGAACAGCTCAAACGCTCCCAAAGTGACGAACTGCTGGCCCCCAAATACACCGAGATCGCTCAGGATCATTACTGCGGCACCATCGATATTTACGTGGAAGACGTCCGTCAACATGTCTCGGCTGACATTCTGCGCTTACCGGAAGCCTCTGGCCTCAAATACATTTACATCTTTAACGTCGGCGGCGGTGTCAACATCGCGCGGATCCACAATCTGGAGACCGCCATAGAAGCACTCTCAAGCTACGCGTTTGAAGGTGACCGAGCCAAGCTACAGCAACTGAAAGAGCTGGGTGGCGAGTTCACCCGCCTGGCCGATAAAGTTTCCGGAGAGAATCTGTCCAAGCAGGAAATCATGCGTGAAATCCTGGTCGATGCCATGACCTGTGCACTGGATTACTGGGAACGAGTGACCGGTGAAAACAAATTCGCCTTTGCTGAGCAAAGTGGGCTCTGGCGTGTGTATCTGGACCGCTCAACCCTTCAAACCCGGACGTTAGACAAATACCTGCGGATTGAAACATTGCCGAAAACACCGCGCTGGCGCACGGTACTCAGCTCACTGGATTACATTCTGGAGCACTGTCAGGAACAAAGCCCGGATCGCAGCCACATCGAAACCTTACGTGACCGGCTCCAGCACCTGCTGTCCAGCTAAGCCCTCAATCTCTAGCCCGCCGACATGGCGGGCTTTCTTTGTCCCAGACGACGCCTGACCATCGCCATCCACCTTAGCAAAACTGTGACTAAAACCTGCTGCCGCTATTATTTCTCATCACAAATAAACACCTCGAGATCCGGTTGTTCAACGCGCTACGGACACGCTAAAATCGACAACACACACTTAATTTCACCACAGTTCGAAACCTTTGCCGGATATTGCGAAGCGAATCACAACAGAACGGCAGATTTAATTTCCTAACGTAAATTAACACCTGCTGAGGCCAGTGAGTGAGATCTCATTAATAGACAAGCTAATACAAACCATTGATATAAGACAAAAACAATGTAAGTAAACACTAACTCACCACAAGACCATATCAAAGAGTTGCGACTGAGTTCAAAGACAAAATTTGGTGATATTTTATACCAAACGGCACTGTTTTAACGTTTTCGACGGGTCAACGCCATGTTTTAACGGTTTTAACGGGAAAGGAAATTGATAATTTTCTTGTCAGGGTGTTTTCTTACTCTCAGCCAAGGCCTACAGGCCACTCATGCTGATGTTCTCCTCCGGAATGTCGGCGCCCAATGAGGTAGGTTTTGCAGAATGGCCATCGTGGGATGGCGTTCGAATCCAACAGTGAAATGAAAGCAAATAGTAAGGAACAGCTATGCTTGCCAATATTAAAAAAACAGCACTCGCCACCGCGATTATTGCGACGGCAACCACGGGCTTTGCCTCGGTCGCCAACGCAGCGGAGCGCAGTGAACTGACAATCCACCCGAAAGAGTTTACGACGTTTGTCCGTAACTTTAACCCGTATTTAGGTGCAACCAACTTGCACACCACAACCGACTTTCTTTACGAACCTCTGGTGGTGTTCAATGAAATGCACGGCAATACCCCGGTTTTCCGTTTGGCGGAAAACTTTAAGATGGCCGACGATCTGAAAAGCGTGACGTTTGATATTCGTAAAGGCGTACAATGGTCTGACGGCAAACCGTTCAACGCGGATGACGTGGTGTTCTCATTCAACCTGGTGAAAGAGAAACCTGAGTTGGATCAGAGTGGCATTAACTCTTGGGTCGCCAGTGTAGAAAAAGTGAATGACTATCAGGTGAAATTCACCCTGACTGAAGCCAACTCCAATGTTCCTTACGAAATCTCGAAGGTACCGGTTGTGCCGCAGCACATCTGGAAAGACGTGAAAGATCCGGCCACATTCACCAATGAAAATCCGGTCGGTTCAGGCCCGTTCACAGAAATCGACACCTTCACTTCGCAACTGTACATTCAGTGCCGCAACCCACACTACTGGGACAACGATAACCTGGAAGTCGACTGTCTGCGCGTCCCTCAGATTGCCAACAATGACCAGTTTCTGGGTAAAGTCGTCAACAGTGAGCTGGACTGGACCTCGTCGTTCATCCCAGATATCGACCGCACCTACGCAGCAGCCAGCCCGAATCACCACTACTGGTATCCGCCATCAGGCACTCAGGCCTTCATGGTCAACTTTAAAGACCCGGATCCTGCCAAACGCGAAGCGCTGACTAACGTAGATTTCCGTCGTGCTTTCTCAATGGCATTGGATCGTCAGACCATCATCGATATTGCGTTCTACGGCGGCGGTACGGTGAACGACTTTGCATCAGGGTTGGGTTACGCGTTCGAAAGCTGGTCGAACGAAGCCGTCCACACCAAGTTCAAGAAATTTAACTCCTACGATCCACAAGGTT
The DNA here is from genome assembly GCF_009904845.1 of Vibrio sp. V38_P2S17PM301. Taxonomy (NCBI): domain Bacteria; kingdom Pseudomonadati; phylum Pseudomonadota; class Gammaproteobacteria; order Vibrionales; family Vibrionaceae; genus Vibrio; species Vibrio sp. V38_P2S17PM301. Next base: position 54,178 of record NZ_WXWO01000013.1, read on the forward strand.
CGAAGAAGCTGCTTAGCCAAGCAGGCTTCAAAGACACCAATGGTGACGGTTTTGTCGAAACACCATCGGGCAAATCGTTCGAGTTACTGATTCAGTCGCCAAACGGCTGGACGGACTTCAATAACACCGTTCAACTGGCAGTGGAGCAACTGGCTGAAGTCGGCATCAAAGCCAAAGCGCGTACACCAGACTTCTCGGTGTACAACCAGGCGATGCTGGAAGGCACCTATGACGTAGCGTACACCAACTATTTCCACGGTGCAGACCCGTACACTTACTGGAACAGTGCGTACAACTCCGCACTGCAGCAAGGTGACGGTATGCCTCGCTTCGCGATGCACTTCTACAAAAACGACAAGCTGGATGGTCTGCTGAACAGTTTCTACAAAACAGCCGATAAGAACAAACAGCTGGATATCGCCCACGGCATTCAAGACATCATCGCGAATGACCAGGTGACCATTCCTGTGATGTCTGGGGCATACATGTATCAGTACAACACCACCCGTTTCACCGGCTGGTGGAACGAGGAAAATCCGAAGGGCCGTCCAAACATCTGGGCTGGTATCCCTGAGCGTCTGCTGCACGTACTGGATCTGAAACCAGTCAAATAACCAGACGTCAGTCTATGCGGCGTGCATCCGTACGCCGCCTATAAAAATCCCCAACACAGGCAGTAAGTTAGTGGCGCCCGTCGTCAGGGGATTGTTCGCTCTGAATTTCGCTGGGAGCGACCTGAAACCAGAAGCAGGGAAACTATCTGGGTGAGTAAGGTGTGAGTTATGGGTTACTTTTTAAGACGTTTGTCGTTCTATACCATTGCGCTGCTGGTCGCAGCGACATTGAATTTTATTATTCCGCGGGCCATGCCCGGAGATCCGGTGACCATGATGTTTGCCAACGCATCAGTCCAGGTGACGCCGGAGCGCATCGAAGCGATGAAACAACTACTGGGCTTCGTCGATGGTCCAATTTGGATGCAATATTTTGCCTACATGAAAAACATTCTCAGCTGGGAGCTGGGAACTTCCATTCAATTCTATCCGCTGTCTGTGAATACGCTGCTCGGCGGCGCGTTCGGCTGGTCACTGTTTTTGGCCGGGACGGCGGTGGTGCTGTCGTTCTCAATTGGTTCCATACTCGGTATTTTCGCCGCCTGGAAACGCGGCAGTAAATACGATGCGTTTGTCACGCCGGGAATGTTAATTCTACAAGCGGTTCCTCAGGTGGTGATCGCCATGTTGGCCATGTTTACCTTTGCCATCGGCCTGAAATGGTTTCCGACCGGCTACGCTTACACCGCCGGCACAACGCCAGACTGGACAGACTGGGCATTCATCAAAGACGTCGCGTACCACGCCGTGTTGCCTCTGTTCTGTGCGGCCATCGTGCAAATTGGTGGCTTCCTGGTCAACATGCGCAATAACATGATCAACCTACTGGCCGAAGACTACATCACCATGGCGAAAGGCAAAGGCCTGAGCGAAAACCGCGTGGTGTTCAACTACGCAGCACGTAATGCCCTGCTACCTAGTGTCACCGCTCTGTCGATGTCACTCGGGATGGCGATTGGCGGTCAATTGATCATCGAAATCATCTTTAACTACCCGGGCCTTGGTTCGGTGCTGTTCAACGCCATCAACGCGCGTGACTATCAGGTACTGCAGGGACAACTGCTGATCATGACCCTGTTTATGCTGTTCTTTAACCTGGTGGCCGACATGCTGTATGTCGTGCTTGACCCACGCCTACGCAAAGGAGGAAAGTAATCATGAAAGACCTTCTGAAACTCATCTGGCGTAACCCGATGGCCCTGACCGGAACCATCATTATCGGGCTGTTTCTGTTGATCGCGCTGGCGGCGCCACTGCTGACCAAACACGCGCCGGACAAACGCACCGGCAACCCGCACGAATACCCGGGCTTTGTGGTCAAAGCCGCTCAGGCTTCACCCAATGGCTGGGTTGCCGAAAACCTCGCCACTGACCGGCGCACCCTGAGCATGTCGAAAAAAGCCGATCACCTCCTCGGCACTAGCCGCATGGGCCGTGATGTGTGGTCTCAGGTCGCCTACGGCGCACGCGTGTCTCTGGCTGTCGGTTTTGGCGCCGGTATCACCGTCTGCATTCTTGCCACGGTGATCGGCGTCTCCGCTGGTTACTTTGGCGGGCGGGTCGACGATGTGCTGACCGCCGCGATGAACATTATGCTGGTGATCCCTCAGTATCCATTGCTGTTTGTGGTTGCCGCCTTTATTGGCGAAGCCGGCCCCTTGACGATTACTCTGGTGATTGGCTGCATGTCCTGGGCCTGGGGCGCGCGGGTGATTCGCTCGCAGACACTGGCACTGCGCGAAAAAGAGTTTGTCAAAGCCGCCGAAGTTCTGGGTGAATCCTCGTGGCGCATCATCTTTGTCGAGATTCTTCCCAACCTGATTTCGATTGTCGGCGCCAGCTTCATCGGCTCAGTGATGTACGCCATCATGATGGAAGCCACCCTGTCTTTCCTGGGCCTGGGTGACCCGAACACCGTCAGTTGGGGCATCATGCTCTACAACGTTCAGACCTCATCGTCGATGTTAATCGGCGCGTGGTGGGAACTGCTGGCCCCGTGTATGGCACTGACCTTGTTGGTGACAGGTCTGGCACTGCTCAACTTCGCGGTAGACGAAATCGCCAACCCGCAACTGCGTTCACATAAAGGCATGAAGCGCTGGAAAAAACTGGCCAAGCAAGATCATCAGCAACGTGAACCTGAATTACCCCCACAAAATGCACTTTGGAGCGGAGACAAATAACGATGACTGCACCACTGATATCAATCCGCAACCTTTGCGTGGACTACATTACCGATGCGGGGGACGTACGCGCTTGCAATAACGTCAGCTTCGACCTCGCACCGGGTGAAGTGTTTGGCCTGGCTGGCGAGTCCGGCTGCGGAAAATCGACCGTCGCCTTTTCCCTGATGCGCCTGCACAAGCCACCCGCATTCATTACCGGCGGTCAGGTGATCTTCAACGGCGAAGACATCCTGCAATACAGCGATCAGCGCATGCAATCGTTTCGTTGGAGCGAAATGTCGATGGTCTTTCAAAGTGCAATGAACGCGCTCAACCCGGTACTGACGATGGAAGAGCAGTTCTGCGATGTGATCATGCGCCATACCGACATGACCCGAGAACAGGCCAGACGCCGGGCGGAAGGCCTGCTGGAAATCGTCGATATCCACCCAAGCCGCCTGACCGACTACCCGCACCAGTTTTCCGGCGGAATGCGTCAGCGTCTGGTGATCGCGATCGCCCTGGCACTCAATCCGAAAATGATCATCATGGATGAACCGACCACCGCCCTTGATGTGGTGGTCCAACGTGAAATCCTGCAAAAGATCTATGCGCTCAAAGAAGAGTTCGGCTTCTCGATCCTATTCATCACCCACGATCTGTCACTGATGGTCGAGTTCTCCGATCGCATTGGCATCATGTACTCCGGTGAACTGATCGAAATCGCACCATCCAAACAAATTCTGGAAAGCCCGTATCACCCTTACACCAAAGGACTGGGTAGCTCGTTCCCGCCGTTGACGGGGCCGAAAACCAAACTGACCGGCATTCCGGGTAACCCATTGAACCTGCTGGATATTCCACAAGGTTGTCGCTTTCAGGCCCGTTGCGACCGGGTGCATGAAGCCTGTACGCGTGTGCCGACTACACTGCGTCAGATTGAGCCTAGCCGTTTCTCCAATTGCCACCTGTACGGTGAGCCAATTGCTCATACGAAACTCTAGATCAACCACCACCAGCAGCCGTATTACGATTTCCGGAGACAATTATGAGCAATGAATTTGGTGAGTTACTGATCGAAGGGAAAAACTTAGTGAAAGATTTTCCCATCAACAGCAACGCCCTCAAACAACCTATGATGCGGGCGATCAACGACGTGTCATTCAAAATGTACAAAAGCCGCGGCTTGTCCGTGGTGGGTGAGTCCGGTTCGGGCAAATCCACCACTGCTAAGATGATCGCCAAAATGTATGCCCCGACCTCAGGCGCGATTGAGTACCGCGGGCGTGACATCCAAACCATCAGTGCCAAGGCCGATCTGATGCACTACCGCGAAGGAGTGCAAATGGTGTGGCAGGATCCGTTTGGCTCGCTGAACCCCACGCACAATATTTTCCACCACATCGCCCGCCCATTACTGATCCACAAAAAGATCAAGCCAGGAAACAAAAAAGAGCTCGAGGAGCGGGTGCATGATTTGCTGGAACAAGTTGGCCTGATCCCACCCAAAGAAACCGCCGCCAAATACCCGCACCAGCTGTCCGGCGGACAACGTCAGCGGGTTAATCTGGCGCGCAACATTGCCGTCGGCGCAGAAGTCGTGTTGGCCGATGAACCCACGTCAATGCTGGACGTATCGATCCGGGCCGGGGTGCTCAACCTGATGGAAGAGATGAAATTTGAAAAGCAGATGTCGCTGCTTTACATCACTCATGACATCGCCACCGCGCGCTACATTGCCGAAGATCTGGCGGTGATGTACGTCGGCCATATGGTCGAATGGGGAGACACGGAAGAGATCATCCATGCGCCGCAGCACCCTTACACCCAGTTGTTGGTGTCTGCGGTGCCGGATCCGAGCAAATCGATCCACGAAAAGCTCAAAGGCAACAAAGGTGAAATCCCGCTCTGGACCCCCGACTCGGTCGGTTGTCCATTTGCCGGGCGCTGCCTGCACGTCAGCGATAAGTGTCGCGAGAAGCTGCCTGCGGTCACGCAATTGTCCGACAACCACTTTGTGCGTTGTTATTTATACGAAAACTAAGCTCCGGCGGACCGGGGTCACCTGGCCGCCGCGATAACCCAGATTAGCGGAGATTTTGCATGCAGCTTTTGACCAACCACATTGGTTACGAAATGCACGGCCCGAAACAGGCCATTCTGATGACTCGGCAGGCCAGCCTGCCTGAAACGACTGCAGTTTTGCTTGATGCCCACACGCATCAAACGGTGCAGCAGTGTCCGTTGCACGCGACCGGCAGTGTAGACAACTGGCATCAGGGCAATTTCTATCAGATTGATTTCTCCGGCATAACGGCACCGGGACAGTATTACCTGCGCGTAGGAGAGAGCCGTTCTGCCGTATTTGAAATTGGTCACGCGTTACTGATGCAACAAACGTTCTCCGACGTCTTACACTACTTTAAGTCACAACGCTGTAGCGGCATTTTTGATGCCCAGGATAAGCAAGTACCGCTGCTTGGCACATCATCCACTGTCGATGTGCACGGCGGTTGGTACGACGCTTCCGGCGATGTCAGCAAATATTTAAGTCACTTGTCGTACGCCAACTACCTCAACCCTCAGCAGATCCCAATGGTGGTGTGGAACATGCTCAAAGGGCTGGAACTGCTGAACGGACAAGTCGATGTCGCTCCCTTCTCTCGCACTCGGCTGATCGACGAAGCGCTGTTTGGTGCCGACTTTCTGGTGCGAATGCAAAATCCGAACGGCTTTTTCTACATGACGGTTTTTGACAAGTGGAGCAAAGACATCGAACAGCGCGAGATCTGTGCCTACGCGACTCAGCTTGGGCATAAATCAGACGATTTTCAGGCCGGTTTCCGTCAGGGCGGCGGTGTGGCAGTGGCGGCACTGGCGGCTGCGGCACGTCTTGATACCCATGGCGAATACCGTCAGACAGACTACCTTGAACGGGCCGAGCGCGGCTACTGGCACCTCAAAGAGCACAACCTTGACTACCTCAACGACGGTACGGAAAACATCATTGATGAATACTGTGCGTTGCTTGCCGCAGTCGAGCTTTACCGCACCACCTCAAACCACCGTTACCTCGCACAGAGCCGCGAGTGGGCACAGCGATTAGCCGCGCGTCAGCTCAGTGACGCACGTTTCCACCACTTTTGGTCCGCCAATCACGATGGCAGTCGCCCTTACTTTCACGCGGCAGAAGCGGGCCTTCCGGTATTGGCGCTGTGTGAATACCTTGCTATCGAGGACGACCGTCAATATCAACAGCCAATCCGGCAAACCGTTCAACAGGCCTGTCAATTTGAGCACGCCATCAGCGAGGAAGTAAACAACCCGTTTGGCTATCCGCGTCAGTATGTGAAATCGGTGGACGGCGACAAACGCAGCGCCTTCTTTGTCGCGCATCGCAACGAAAGCGGTTATTGGTGGCAGGGAGAAAACGCCCGCCTCGCCTCGCTCGCAGTCATGGCGCTGCGCGCTCAGCCTTTTCTGGCGGCCCCACTCAACCAGCAGATGCGTTCACTGGCGCACAACGCGCTCAACTGGATTGTCGGTCTGAACCCGTATGACATGTGCATGCTCGACGGACACGGACGTGATAATCCTGACTATCTTCCCGAGTATGGTTTTTATAACGCCAAAGGTGGGATCTGCAACGGCATCACCGCTGGGTTTGACGATGAACAGGACATTGCCTTCAATCCGCCGGGACAAAAAGATGACCTGCTGCAGAACTGGCGCTGGGGCGAGCAATGGATTCCGCATGGCGCTTGGTACCTGCTGGCAATCATCAGCCAATTGGTTGACCTAAACACACCACAACAGGAGCAACAAGCATGACAACATACTGGGTTGGGATCGATGGTGGAGGCACCTCGTGCCGTGCACGGATCCGCGATGCGGCCGGCCACCTGATCGGCGAAGCCAAAAGCGGCAGCGCCAACATCATGCTCGGCGTGGACGTTGCCATGACATCGATCACGCAAGCCATCACTCAGGCGGCGCGCCAAGGTGGCCTTACATCAAGCGATTTTCCTGCAATGCACGTTGGCCTGGCACTGGCGGGCGCCGAACACCGGGCATCCTGGCATGCTCTGATGGCCGCTTCTCACCCGTTTGCCAGCCTGACGCTCAACACCGACGCGTACGGGGCTTGCCTAGGTGCACACAAAGGTGACACTGGTGCCATCATGATCGCCGGCACCGGTTCGTGCGGCATCCTGTTACACAACGGTGAGCAGACCGTGGTCGGAGGGCGGGAGTTTCCCATTTCCGATCAGGGCGGCGGGGCCGTCATGGGACTCCGGCTTATCCAGCAAGTGTTGTTGGCAGAAGACGGTATCCGGCCCAAAACACCATTGTGCGATCACGTCATGACGCAGTTTGATCAGGACATCGATCAAATCGTTGAGTGGTCGAAAGCCGCTCTGCCACGTGATTACGGTCAGTTTTCCCCAGCCATTTTCCAATACGCCGGCCAAGGCGATGAGCTGGCTATCGATATGCTCAAACAAACCGCCGCCGACATTGAAATGTATCTTATGGCTCTCAACCGCAAAGGGGCCGTGCGAATTTGCCTGATGGGCAGCATCGCTGAACGGATTCTGGCCTGGCTGTCGCCGCCCGTTCAGCAATGGATTGTCGCGCCACAAGCCGACGCAATTGAAGGCGCACTGATGATGGCCGGTAAACCCGAACATAACCTCTATTAGGACGTTACGTATGAATTATCGAGTGGACCTGGCAGTGCTGTCAGAGCACAAACAGTACTGCCGTTTTGGTCTGACCCTGCACAATCTCAGTGATCAGGACCTGCATCACTGGACGCTGCAATTTATTGTGGATCGCTTCATTCTGCCCGATAGCGTCGCGCCGGGCAGTATCGAACAGATCGGCAGTTTCTGCACGCTGACACCCGCTGTCCAAACTCTGCCCGCCAACCAGCACTTTTACTGCGAATTCAGTATCAACACCGCTCCGCTGCGTTTTTACACCGATGGGCTGAAAGATGCGTTGCTGTGTGTGGGCGATCAGCACTATCCGGTGGCGGTCACCCCGCTCGCACTGGCCACTCCCTACCGGGAGCGCAGCCAGATACCAGAAACAGACACCGCCACATTGGCGCTGCTGCCAAGGCCGAACAACGTTGAGCAATTTGAAGGCTATTATCCCCTCGCCAGCAACAGCCAAATCACGGTTCAGTCTCGCTTAGCGGAAAACGCCGCAGTCTGGTTACAAGAGGAACTCACTCGTTTACATGATCTGTCGCTCAGTCCCATCGGTAAAGGCGACCTGGTATATCGCACCAATCCGACGCTGGACGAAGCGGAATATCAGTTGACGGTCGGCTCGACGGGCATTCTGCTCGAAGCTGGCTCTGCCAGTGGCTTTGTTCATGCCAGTGCCACCTTGTTGCAACTGGTGCAAACCCAGCCGGACTGCACCAGAGTGCCGTACGTCAAAATCAAAGACACACCACGCTTTCGCTACCGCGGCATGATGCTGGACTGCGCACGTCATTTTGCACCGACGCAGCGGGTCAAACGTCTCATCAATCAACTGGCTCACTACAAATTCAACACTTTTCACTGGCATCTGACCGACGATGAAGGTTGGCGCCTCGAGATCACAGCGTTTCCAGAGCTGACTAGGCTCGGCGCCTGGCGGGGTCAGAACGAAGCTCTGCAGCCTCAGTTCAGCCAGTTGACCCAACGAGTCGGCGGGTTTTACAGCCAGGATGAGATCCGTCAGGTGGTCGCGTACGCCGCCGAGCGCGGTATCACCGTGATCCCTGAAATTGATGTCCCTGGTCACTGCCGCGCCGCAATCAAAGCCCTGCCTGAGCTGCTGGTGGATGAGGCGGACCGCAGTCAATACCGCAGCATACAGCATTACAACGACAACGTGCTCAACCCTGCCCTGCCCGGCACCTATCAGTTTCTCGACCAGGTACTGGAAGAAGTCGCGCAGTTGTTCCCATCCCCCTGGGTACACATTGGCGCAGATGAAGTGCCAAACGGGGTCTGGGTAGACAGTCCGAAATGTCAGGCACTGATGGAGCAACACGGCTACCGCGATGCCAAAGAGCTACAGGGCCATTTGCTGCGCTATGCCGAGCAGAAGCTCAAATCGCTTGGCAAACGCATGGTGGGCTGGGAAGAAGCACAGCACGGCGACAAGGTCAGCAAGGATACCGTGATTTATTCATGGCTGAGCGAAGATGCCGCGTTGAACTGCGCCAAACAAGGGTTTGACGTCATTCTGCAACCCGGTCAATCGACCTACCTGGATATGGCACAGGATTACGCACCGGAAGAGCCCGGGGTTGACTGGGCAGCGGTCATCCCACTGCAAACCGCCTATCAGTATGAACCGCTGGCAGACATCCCGGACAGCGATCCGCTCCGCAAACGTATCCTGGGCATTCAGTGTGCATTGTGGTGTGAATTGGTTATCGACCAGTCACGCATGGATTACATGTTGTTTCCGCGTCTGACCGCGCTGGCCGAAGCCTGCTGGACCGACAAACCCCAGCGCGACTGGCAGGACTATCTGTCGCGGCTTAAAGGCCATCTTCCATTGCTGGACAAGCAAAGTATCGGCTACCGAATTCCGTGGAAGTAACGACATCGCTTCGAGTGCGTACACTCGCCCGTTTTACTCGCATTGAGCAGCCGCCATCAGGCGGCTCAGGCAAAAGGAAAATACAATGAAATACGGCTATTTCGATAATGACAATCGTGAATACGTCATTACCCGCCCGGATGTTCCGGCGCCCTGGACCAACTATCTGGGCACCGAAAAATTCTGTACCGTGATCTCTCACAACGCAGGCGGTTATTCGTTCTATAACTCACCAGAATACAACCGGGTAACCAAATTCCGCCCAAACGCCACCTTTGACCGTCCCGGACACTATGTGTATCTGCGTGATGATGACAGTGGTGATTACTGGTCGATCTCCTGGCAACCGGTCGCCAAAAGTCTCGACGAGGCGCAGTATCAGGTACGTCACGGCCTCTCATACTCCAAATTCCAGTGCGACTACAACGGCATTCATGCCCGTAAAACCCTGTTTGTGCCCAAAGGCGAAGACGCGGAAATCTGGGACGTCGTGATTAAAAACACCTCTGATCAGGTGCGCACCATCAGTGCGTTTTCGTTTGTGGAATTTTCGTTCAGCCACATTCAGTCCGACAACCAGAATCATCAGATGTCACTGTACTCCGCCGGCACCGCGTACCGCCCGGGATTGATCGAATACGACCTCTATTACAACACCGACGATTTTGAGGGCTTTTACTATCTGGCGTCGACGTTTGATCCGGATTCGTATGACGGTCAGCGCGACCGCTTCCTCGGTCTGTACCGCGACGAAGCCAACCCACTGGCGGTGGAACAAGGCCGCTGTTCCAACAGCGCCCAAACCTGCTACAACCATTGTGGCTCATTGCACAAGCAATTCACTCTCCAGCCGGGTGAAGAGATCCGTTTTGCTTACATTCTGGGAATAGGAAAAGGCCACGGCGAGCGTCTGCGTGAACATTACCAAGACGTTGAGAATATCGATGCCGCATTTGCGGCGATCAAAGCTCACTGGGACGAGCGCTGCGCTAAGTTTCAGGTGAAGTCGCCTAACCAAGGGCTTGATACCATGATCAACGCCTGGACGCTGTATCAGGCAGAAACCTGTGTGGTTTGGTCGCGGTTTGCTTCTTTTATTGAAGTCGGTGGGCGCACGGGGCTGGGTTACCGCGATACCGCGCAAGACGCGATATCCGTCCCGCATGCCAACCCGGAGATGACACGCAAGCGTATCGTGGATTTGTTGCGTGGTCAGGTGAAAGCCGGTTACGGGTTACATCTGTTTGATCCAGACTGGTTCGATCCGGAGAAAGAAGACGTGGCCCCATCCAAATCGCCGACAGTGGTCCCGACACCGTCAGATGAAGACAAGATCCACGGCATCAAAGACACCTGCTCGGACGATCACCTGTGGCTGATCCCGACCATTTGTAAATACGTGATGGAGACCGGTGAAACGTCGTTCTTTGACCAGATGATTCCTTACGCTGACGGCGGCGAAGCCAGCGTGTACGAGCACATGAAAGCCGCACTGGATTTTTCCGCTGAATACGTGGGTCAAACCGGAATCTGCAAAGGCCTGCGCGCCGACTGGAACGACTGCCTCAACCTTGGCGGTGGCGAGTCTTCAATGGTGTCATTCCTGCATTTCTGGGCGTTGCAGGAATTCATTGATCTGGCGAAGTTCCTAGGCAAAGACCAAGACGTAAACACCTACACTGAGATGGCGGCCAACGTTCGTGAGGCATGTGAAACCCACTTATGGGACGACGAAGGTGGCTGGTACATCCGTGGCCTGACCAAGAACGGAGACAAGATTGGCACCGCGCAGCAACAGGAAGGCCGAGTTCATCTGGAATCCAACACCTTAGCCGTGCTCTCCGGGCTGGCTTCTCAGGAGCGGGGCGAACAAGCCATGGACGCGGTGGATGAACACCTGTTCTCGCCCTACGGTCTGCACCTTAATGCACCATCGTTCTCGACGCCGAACGATGACATCGGCTTTGTCACCCGCGTGTACCAGGGCGTGAAAGAAAATGGCGCGATTTTCTCGCATCCGAACCCTTGGGCATGGGTGGCAGAAACCAAACTGGGACGCGGTGACCGAGCGATGAAGTTCTACGACGCGCTCAATCCATACAATCAGAATGACATCATCGAAAAACGTATCGCAGAGCCCTACTCCTATGTGCAGTTCATTATGGGCCGCGACCATCAGGATCACGGCCGTGCCAACCACCCATGGCTGACCGGTACCTCTGGTTGGGCGTATTTCGCTGTCACTAACTACATTCTCGGCATACAGAGCGGCTTCACTGGTCTGAGTGTCGACCCGTGTATTCCATCGGACTGGCCAGGCTTTGAAGTGACACGTCAATGGCGCGGCGCCACTTACCATATTCAGGTCGAGAACCCTGATCATGTCAGCAAAGGCGTCAAGTCGATCACTCTCAACGGGGCGCCAATTCAGGGCCGCATTCCGCCACAGGCTCAAGGCAGTGACAACCAGGTGGTTGTGGTACTCGGTTAATAATACTGGGCGCTGTTGGGGCGCCCGCTTGCGTGAGGGACGCAACATGATTCAGTTTGGAACCGGTGGCTGGCGCGCCTTTATCGGCGAAGAGTTCACCAAAGACAACGTACGCCTGGTCGCGCAGGCGCTGGCCAACATCATTCATCAGGAGCAGGTCGCTGAGCGGGGCTTTGTTATCGGCTACGACCGGCGTTTTTTGTCCGACAAGGCTGGACGCTGGTTTGCTGAAGTGCTGGCTGGTAACGGGATCACCGTCAGCTTCATCAATAAATTTGTGCCTACTCCGGTGGTGATGTTCAAAGCCAAGCAGATGCAATGTGCTTATTCCGCCTGCATCACCGCTTCGCACAACCCGGCAGACTACAACGGCATCAAGGTGTTTATCGACGGAGGTCGGGACGCCGATGAGGTGATCACACAGAAAATCGAGCAACAGGTTGCCGTATTGCGTGCTGGGGATGTACGCAGCAGCGAGTTTGAACACGCCGTGGCACAAGGGCATATCGTGCCGATCAATCCGATGAACGAATTTGTGGACTCGATCATCGACTTCATCGACATTGAAGCGATCAAAAACGCCAATCTGCGGGTGCTGATCGACCCGATGTTCGGTGTGGCCAAAAACGCCCTGCAGACCGTGCTGATCAACGGCCGTTGCGATGTCGACGTGATCAACGATGGCAAGAATCCGGATTTTGGTGGCCTGATGCCATCGCCCAGCGCTGCCACGCTCTACCGACTGAAACATCTGGTCGCGGCAGAGGGTTACGATATTGGTATTGGCACCGATGGGGATGCCGACCGCCTTGGTATCATTGACGAAAAAGGCAACTTTATTCACCCTAATGAAGTGCTGATCCTGTTGTATTTCTATCTACTGGAATACAAAGGCTGGTCTGGCTCTGTAGTACGCAACATCGCCACCACCCACCTGCTGGATAAAATCGCCGCCGACCATGGTGAACGCAGCTTTGAAGTTCCGGTCGGTTTCAAGCATATCAGCTCTCAAATGGAAGCCGATGACGCGTTGATCGGCGGTGAGAGCTCAGGCGGACTCACCATTCGTGGCCACATCAAAGGCAAAGATGGCGTGTTTGCCTCCAGCCTGCTGGTGGAAATGATCTCGGTGACCGGGAAGAAGCTGTCTGAACTGTTGGGAGAAATTTACCAGCGTTACGGATACGCCTATACCGCCGAAGGCGATTGCACCTTTAAACCTGATCAGAAACAGGCGCTGTACAACAAAATTTATGTCGACAAGTTGTTGCCTGAGTTTGGTTATGAGGTAGAGCGCGTCAGTTATGACGATGGCGCAAAAGTATATTTTCGCTGCGGCGGCTGGGTTATTGCCCGCTTCTCAGGCACGGAACCGTTACTGCGCATCTTCGCAGAAATGGAAGACAAGGCCAGCGCCGAGTCAGTGCTGGCTCAGATGAAAGCGTTTTTATCTCTGCGCTAAGCAAACCACACAGCCCGGTTTTCCGGGCTGTTGGGTTCAGAATGCCAACACACCCTGGGTATCGACTTTCACCGTAACCGGCATTCCGACTGCCAGCGGCTGGGAGGACGTTGCGAGCAGTTTCCCGCCATTCACGTCAATCACGTAGCGGCAATGATCGCCCATGAACTGTTGTTCCACGACCCGGATACTGCTCTCTTCTGCACGCGCCACCTGGATGTGCTGTGGTCTGAGCAACAACTCACACCCCTGGCCAGGGGTGATCTCAGTTTGCGCTGTGGCTTCAATTAAACCGAGTTCAGTTTCAAATTCAGTGTCCGAGTAACGAGTCGCTTTCAGGTAGCTGCCTCCGCCGAGAAAATCAGCCACAAACTTGCTTGACGGTTGATAGTACAGCTCTGCAGCCGTACCGTACTGTTCGATCACGCCGTGATTCATCACCGCCATCTTATCAGCAAAGGCAAACGCCTCTTCACGACTGTGGGTCACGAATATCGCCGTCACCCCCTGCTGTTTGAAAATTTTGCGAATTTCCGCAATCAGTTCATGACGAACCTGGGTATCGATGTTGGAAAACGGTTCATCAAGCAGCAATAGATCAGGTTTGTAAGCCAGTGAGCGGGCTATGGCCACCCGTTGTTGCTGGCCGCCGGACAACTGATGCGGATACCGTTCTTCGTAACCACTCAAGTGGACTAAGCCCAGCATTTCCGACACTTTATCCGCCTGCATTTTCGCATTGTTGCCTTTGAGGCCAAACGCAATGTTCTGGGCCACCGTCAAATGGGGAAACAGCGCATAATCCTGAAAGATCATACCGATATTGCGCGCTTCCGGTGCCAGCCAGGTTTGTCCGTCATCAATGACGCTCTGATTGAGTTTCATCACACCGGCACTGAGTGGTAACAGCCCCGCAATGGCTTTCAGCAACGTGGTTTTGCCACAACCACTGGCGCCGAGCAGACACACGATCTCGCCATGACAAACATCGAGCGACAAAGCCTCCAGAACCGTTTGCTCTTCGTACTTACAGGTAAGATTTTCAATCGACAGTGCACAGCTCATCAGTGAGGTTGCTCCAGTGAACGGTTTACGACAACCAGTGGGATGAGGCCCACCAGAACCAGAAGTACCGCCGGCATTGCTGCCAGCTCCAGATGCTCATCCGACGCATAGTTATAAACGTATGTCGCCAGCGTTTCAAAGTTAAAGGGGCGCAGCAGCAGCGCCGCATTGAGTTCTTTCATCGATTCCATGAACACCAACAATGCCGCAATCAGTGCACCACGGCGTATCAGCGGTAAGTGCACCCGGCGCAACATCTGATTGGCGTTGCAGCCCATGGTCCGTGACGCCATATCCAGCGACGGAGAGACTTTGCTCAGGCTGCTTTCGATACTGCCAATCGCCACGGCGGCAAAACGCACCACCATGGCAAACACCAGAGCAAACATCGAGCCGGAGAAGATCAACCCCGGCCGTCCCCATTGCATCGCTTTGGCCACGTCGTTGACCAGATGATCCATCGCCAGTACCGGAACCATGATACCAATCGCCAGCACCGTACCCGGTACTGCGTAGCCCATCGATGAAAAGCGCATCGAGGCGAGACTGAGCCGCTGTGGCTGCAGGCGGTGGAAGAAATTCACCACCAATGCCACGGCCACCCCCACCAGCGCCGCCAGTGTTGAGACCTGCAAGCTGTTGAGCGCGTACTGGCGAAACTCTGCAGTCCAGCTCTGGGCAAAATAGGTATATGCGTAACTGCACAACTGCAAAAGTGGCAGAATGAATGCCGCACTGACAATGCCCCAACACCAGATCACCGCCAGCCACTTGCGCCAGCCATGCAGCGTATAACGAAAATCTTCATGACTGCTGAACTGACTCTGGAACAGCTTCTGTCGTCGCCGACTGTATCGCTCAGCGCTGAGCAAAGCAATCACAAACACCAGCATAATAGCGGAAATTTTGGCAGCCGCGGTCAGGCTCGACATGCCCATCCAGGTATCGTAAACCGCAGTGGTCAGGGTGTTGACCGCAAAGTAATTCACCGTACCAAAATCACCGATGGTTTCCATCGCCACCAATGACAAGCCCACCGCCATGGACGGACGCACCAACGGCATGGAAATACGGCAAAAGCTTTCCCACGGAGAGCACTTAAGCAAACGGGCAGACTGCAGCAAAGAGACGTTTTGCTCCATGAAGGCGGCGCGACACAACAGATAAATATACGGGTACAAAACCAATGCCAGCACGGTAATGGCGCCGGGCAAAGTGCGGATATCCGGGAACCAGTATTCCCCGGGGCCCCAGCCCGTGATGTCACGCAGCCAGATCTGGATTGGTCCGGCAAAGTCAAACCAGTCGGTATAGATGTAACCGACAATGTAGGCCGGCATCGCCAGAGGTAACACCAGCGCCCACTGCAGCACGCGCTCACCCGGCATGCGGCACATCGCCATCAGCCAGGCACTTGGGATACCGAAGAGCAAGCTCAACGCCATCACCCCGAGCGCCAAAGCGACTGTGTTGAAGGTATAGGTGGGCATCACGGTCGATATCAGATGTGAGAAAATATCATCCGTGTCGCCCAGTGCGGTGTAGAAGATCGCTAAGATCGGCAAAACCAGCAGCAGGGCTAAGCCCACACTACTGGTTTTCCATAAGAGGTTCTTTTCTTTCATTCGCCTAATTACAGCAAGGCTGGATGACACATAAATGCGGTTGCAAATACATCTCATGTCCCTTTAATCATCAGGGGTACAGTTATACCCTTGATTTCA
This sequence comes from Vibrio sp. V38_P2S17PM301, assembly GCF_009904845.1. Lineage (NCBI taxonomy): Bacteria > Pseudomonadati > Pseudomonadota > Gammaproteobacteria > Vibrionales > Vibrionaceae > Vibrio > Vibrio sp. V38_P2S17PM301. The sequence goes on from NZ_WXWO01000013.1 coordinate 70,314, forward strand.
ATTAAAGGTCAAACTTGACCTCATCCAAAAGACGAATTGCCGCTTCGTGGTGAGAAGCGATATCGTCCAGGGAGATGGTGTCAGCTTTAAAATCGCCCCACGATGCAACCAGATCAGAACGTTTCACACCTGGTTTAACCGGGTATTCGAAGTTCACTTCTGCGTACATGTGCTGCGCTGTGTCAGCCGTCAAAAATTCCATCAGCTTCAGCGCGTTTTCACGGTTCGGTGCGTATTTAGCCATCGCCATACCCGAAATATTCACGTGCGTACCTGTGGTATTCTGGTTCGGGAAGTTAATGTAAACCGCATCAGCCCACGCTTTCTGCTCTTTATCGTTGATCATTTTACCCAGGTAGTAGCTGTTACCCAGTGACACATCACACAGGCCTTCTTTGATCGCTTTTACCTGAGCACGGTCGTTGCCCTGAGGTTTGCGCGCCAGGTTGGCTTTCACACCTTCCAGCCAAGTCTTAGTCTCCGCTTCACCGTGGTGAGCGATCATCGCCGATACCAGAGAAACATTGTATGGGTGCTTACCACTGCGAGTACAGATTTTGCCTTTGAATTCTGGCTTGGCCAGATCTTCGTAAGTGAAATCATCGCCCAGTTTGCCCACACGGTCGCGTGATGAATACACGCTGCGCGTACGAGTCGTCAGCGCAAACCACTGGTTTTCTTTGTCCTGGTACTGCGCCGGTACATTCGCTTCAATCACGTCGCTGTCAACACGCTGTACCAGACCGCGGTTAGACAGATCCGCCAAACGGCTGATATCGACAGTCAACAGTACATCAGCCGGGCTGTATTCGCCTTCCTGAGCCAGTTTTTCAGCAATGCCCTGCTTGGCAAACTTCACGTTGACTTTGATACCGGTTTCTTTGGTGAACTCTTTAAACATAGGTTCAACCAGGAATGGCTGACGGTATGAGTAGACGTTGACTTCTTCAGCGGCCATCGCAGCCGGTGCTGTTACAGCGCATGCCAGCGCTGAAAGAGCGAGCAGTTTTTTCATTGCTAAAATCCTTTGCATCGTAATGATAACGTTTATCAGTTGCGTTATTATATGCATGAAACCGATGAAAACAATGACACAAAACAAAAAAACCTGCCTCGGTCGGCAGGTTTTTTGAGTATTTTGTAACTAAACATTACTTGGCTGTGACGAACTCCGGATACGCACCGACACCACAGTCATGCATGTCCATGCCTTCCAGCTCTTCCTCTTCCGACACACGGATACCCACCGTCGCTTTCAGTACGCCCCACACCAGTAAGCTGGTACCGAACACCCAAGCAAAGATCACGACCGCACCCAGTAGTTGTGAACCAAAGCTCGCATCCGCGTTACTTAGCGGCACCACCATCAGACCAAAGAAACCACACACACCATGCACCGAAATGGCGCCCACCGGATCGTCGATTTTCAGCTTGTCCAGCGCCACGATACTGAAGACCACCAGCGCACCCGATACCGCACCGATTGCCACTGAATACAGCGGGCTTGGTGACAATGGATCCGCGGTAATAGCCACTAGGCCAGCCAACGCACCGTTAAGAATCATCGTCAGGTCGGCTTTGCCCCAAGTGGTTTTGCACACCAGCAGAGCAGCAATCGACCCCGCCGCCGCTGCGGCATTGGTATTGAGGAATATCTGACCGACGGCGGTCGCGTTTTCAAAATCCGATACCATCAGCTGAGAACCGCCATTGAAACCGAACCAGCCAAACCACAGGATGAACGTACCCAGTGTTGCCAACGGCATGTTTGAGCCCGGAATGGGGTAGATCTCACCGTTTTTGCCATATTTACCTTTACGTGCGCCAAGCAGCAGTACCCCAGCCAGCGCCGCCGCCGCCCCCGCCATGTGCACAATTCCGGAACCGGCAAAGTCGCTAAAGCCCGCTTCAGACAAGAAACCACCGCCCCAGGTCCAATAACCTTCAATCGGGTAAATGAACGCCGTCAATACCATTGAAAACACCAGGAAGGTCCACAGCTTCATGCGTTCAGCCACCGCGCCAGAGACAACCGACATCGCTGTTGCGACGAACACAACCTGGAAGAAGAAATCCGACTCGAGAGAGTGATCCGCGCCGTCAGCCTGTGTGCCAATTAAGGTTCCCAGTGACGGTAGCCAGCCCCCTTCACCATTGTCGACGTACATAATGTTGTAGCCGACAATCAGGTACATAGTGCAGGCAATTGCGTATAAGCAAAAGTTTTTAGTCAGAATTTCTGTGGTGTTCTTTGAACGCACCAGACCCGCTTCAAGCATGGCAAAGCCAGCGGCCATCCACATAACTAACGCCCCTGAAATCAGGAAGAAAAACGTGTCCAGTGCGTAACGTAACTCCGTTACCGTTGTTGCAAGTTCCATAGTGATACTCTCCAATCCTTTGAAATCTTAAAGTGCTTCCGCATCCATCTCGCCAGTACGGATCCGCACCGCTTGTGAGAGGTCGTAAACAAAAATTTTCCCGTCACCGATTTTGCCGGTCTGGGCGGCTTTAGTGATGGCCTCAATCACGCGGTCGACGTTATCGGCCTGAGTCGCGATCTCCAGTTTGACCTTGGGGAGAAAATCGACTTGATATTCTGCACCACGGTAGAGCTCTGTGTGCCCCTTTTGACGGCCGAAGCCTTTCACTTCCGATACCGTCATACCTTCAATACCAACGTCCGCCAGTGCTTCTCGCACATCGTCCAGTTTGAAGGGTTTGATAATCGCATTAATCAGTTTCATCGCATCCTCTCTGCAGCTGTAGTCCCTTTACGCAGGGAATAATCCAAGGTGCGTGCCAACTTTTTAACTCTTTGTTTTACATAAGCTTTGATATCTACTAGTGATAAAAAACAAAACAGGCCGCACCAATAAGGTGCAGCCTGTTCCCAAAAATAAGGCAGTCGGTGCCCATTTCACCACGACTGTGCAAATTAGCCGTGAATAAATGCCTGCCATTGACGGATCAATTGTTCAAAATCTTCCAAACCACAGCAGCCAACACTTTCGCTGTCATAGAGTTCAAACTCTTCCGGAAGCACTTCTGACTCACTCAGAGCCAGTGCATTGTCTTCTATGATCACTTCATCGGCGCTGATCAGCAGGCTGATTTCCCGGCCCAGCAGCCGGTGCTCACCACCCGGCGCGGATCTGGCCTGTGCCACTAAGGCCATCACCTGTTCAATCCGGGCCATCTCGTGACCAATCTCTTCTTGTAGCCAACGGCCAACAATTTCGTGTCCCATGGAACACTGGCAGTAATAACTGCCATCCAGGGCGTTCTTCTTAAATACGCAGTCCATCTTTTCTCTGTCGATGCGGGGTGTAGATTGCTGCTATTATCGAGGGATCTGATTCAACACGCCACTATAACCATGCAGCTGAACGAAACGATTGCACGCCAAATTGTCGAACGTGCCATGAAGATTATCCCTCACTCGGTAAATGTTATGGACGATCAAGGGCGGATCATTGGCTCGGGAGATCGTCAGCGCCTGCATCACAAGCATGAGGGCGCCGTCCTGGCGATCACCGAATGTCGGGTCGTGGAAATCGATCACGCCACCGCGCTCAAGCTCAAAGGGGTGAAGCCAGGGATCAACCTGCCGATCCTCTACCATCAGCGAGTGATCGGCGTGATTGGCGTATCGGGGAGCCCCGAGCAGGTACGCCATTATGGTGAGCTGGTCAAAATGACCGCCGAACTCATCGTCGAACAGGCAGCACTGATGTCGCAGATCGAATGGAATAAACGTCACCGGGAAGAACTGGTGATGCAATTGATCCAAGGCTCCAGCCTTGATGACGCTCAATTGGTCTCGATCGCCGAGCGGCTCGGGCTGGATCTGTCACAACCCCGAGTGGCCGCCATTGTCAATGTGGTGCCTGAACAAGATCACACCTTATCGCTCGAACACCTGCAGCAATTGGTGCATCTGCTGGAATACCCCGAACGCGATAATCTGGTGGGTATTCTGTCGGTATCAGACAATCAGGTCGTGGTGCTTAAGCCGATCACTCTGACCAAGGAGGGTTGGTCGAAAAGCGCAGAAACCCGTCGTATCAATCAACTGCTCAAACGCATTAAAAGTGCCGGCAACTTTTCAATTCAAATGGCGTTGGGGGACTACTTCAGTGGCGTTGATGGTCTGGCAAAATCTTTTGATACTGCGCAACTCACCCTGCGCAGTATCCATGGTCAGCCAGGAGAAGTGTTCTTCTATCAGGATCATAAACTGCCGGTTATGATGAATGATGTGCTCCAGACGCCCTGGAAAGCACAGCAGTTACGCCAACCCTATGACCGGCTGCGAGAATACGACAGCAAAGGCATACTGACAAAAACCTTAACAGCGTATTTTGCTCTAAATTGTGACGCCGCTCAGACATGTCAGCAACTGCACATTCACCGTAATACTCTACGCTACCGACTGGATAGGGCATCACAAATAACCTCATTAAATATCAATAAATTAGATGATATTTTATTGCTTTACCTGTCGCTAAAACTGTTTGCCTGAACTCACCTTTTTGTGCAAGCGCACAAAACCAAGCCTCATCAGGCAGGCATTTTTTGGCATTCTGACTAAAGACGTTCAACGCTTCCCTCTTTATATTCGCTCAAAAAATAACGCTTATAATCTGTGTGGAATAGAACATGACTGAAGTCTCTACATTAGGCGCCCTGGCCGCACTTGTGGTCGCCATTGCGCTGATTTTAAAGAAAGTTCCCCCTGCTTACGGCATGATCATTGGGGCCTTGGTTGGCGGCGTCGTTGGCGGGGTCTCCCTGACCGATACGGTCGCGCTAATGATAGGAGGAGCTCAGGGTATCGTGACCGCCGTGTTGCGCATCCTGGCTGCCGGTGTACTGGCCGGCGTGCTGATCGAGTCCGGTGCCGCCACCGCCATCGCGGAAACCATCGTCAAGAAAGTCGGCGAAACCCGCGCCCTGTTGGCACTGGCTCTGGCAACCATGATCCTGACCGCCGTCGGCGTGTTTGTTGATGTGGCAGTGATCACCGTCTCGCCGATTGCACTGGCCATCGCCCGCCGTGCCGACATTTCCAAAACCGCCATTCTGCTGGCAATGGTTGGCGGCGGCAAAGCCGGCAACGTCATGTCTCCGAACCCAAACGCAATCGCGGCGGCGGACGCTTTCAACGTTCCTTTGACCTCAGTGATGGCGGCGGGCGTCATTCCAGGCCTGTGCGGCATGCTGCTGGCGTACATCATCGCCAAACGTCTGATCCATAAAGGCTCTAAAGTAGCCGAGCACGAAGTCATCGCCGTCGATCATGCGCGCCTGCCTGGCTTTGGCGCCGCCATCGTGGCGCCACTGATCGCCATAACGCTGCTGGCGCTGCGTCCGATTGCCGGGATCAATGTTGATCCGCTGATCGCCCTGCCGCTCGGTGGCCTGATTGGCGCGCTGGTCATGGGGCGCTTCAATGACACCAACCATTTCGCCGTATCCGGCCTGACCCGCATGGCGCCAGTGGCCGTGATGCTGCTGGGGACAGGAACCCTGGCAGGCATCATCGCCAACTCCGGATTAAAGAGCGGCCTGATTGACGTGCTGACCGCCTCTGGTCTGCCGTCCTACTTACTTGCCCCTATTTCGGGCGCCATGATGTCGCTGGCTACCGCTTCAACCACCGCAGGAACCGCGGTGGCTTCCAATGTGTTCAGCCACACGATTCTGGAGCTGGGCGTCCCCGCGCTCGCCGGTGCCGCGATGATTCATTCAGGTGCAACCGTGCTGGATCACATGCCACACGGCAGCTTTTTCCATGCGACGGGCGGCGCGGTACATATGGATATCCGCGAGCGACTCAAACTGATCCCGTATGAGTCTCTGGTCGGTCTGATGATCGCATTTGTCTCAGTGATGATGTTTGGTGTCTTTGGTCTGTTTGTCTAAGCCGTGAGGTCGAAAATGAAAATTGTAATTGCTCCTGATTCTTATAAAGAAAGTCTGACGGCGATGGACGTCGCCTGTGCGATTGAAACTGGATTTCGTCAGATTCTGCCAGATGCGGATTACGTCAAACTGCCCATGGCAGACGGCGGTGAAGGCACCGTGCAGTCACTGGTGGATGCGACCGGTGGTCAGATTGTTCAACACACAGTGACGGGACCGCTGGGTACACCGGTAGACGGCTTTTATGGCTTACTCGGTGACGGCAAAACCGCCGTGATTGAAATGGCGGCCGCGTCCGGCCTTCACCTGGTGCCCGTCGCGCAGCGCAACCCACTGCTCACGACCTCCTACGGTACGGGCGAACTGATCACCGCGGTGCTCGATCGCGGTGTTGAACACATTATTGTCGGTATTGGTGGCAGCGCCACCAACGATGGCGGGCTTGGTATGGTACAGGCGCTGGGTATCCGGATGCTTGATGGCGAAGATCAACCTCTGGGGCATGGCGGTGGTGAACTGGAAAAACTGGTCCGCATTGATGTCAGCGGTCTGGATCCGCGCCTGAAGAAGATCCGACTCGATGTGGCCTGCGATGTCGATAACCCACTGTGCGGCCCCAAAGGTGCCTCACAAGTGTTCGGTCCACAAAAAGGGGCCACCGCAGCGATGGTCGCCCGTCTCGATGACAACCTGGCGTATTATGCGCGGGTGATGCGCCGCCAGTTAGGCAAAGATGTCCAGCACATCCCGGGCGCTGGCGCCGCAGGTGGGCTTGGCGCCGCTCTGTTGGGCCTGCTCAACGCACATCTGCGTCCTGGCATCGAAATCGTCATGGAAGCGGTGAACTTGGCTTCTGTGGTCAAAGACGCCGATCTGGTCATCACCGGCGAGGGCCGTATCGATAGTCAGACCATTCACGGTAAAACACCGATCGGGGTCGCCCGTTGTGCCAAACGTTTCCAGCGGCCTGTGATTGGTATTGCCGGTTCGCTCTCCGCCGATTGTGACGTAGTGCATCAACACGGCATTGATGCATTGTTCTCTGTAGTTAACGGCGCCGTGGATTTACCCACCGCCCTGGCCCAGGCCCGGAGCAACGTCGAGCTGACGGCACGCAATGTCGCAGCAGTGTGGCACATGGCGAGCCAACCATGAACTGACTCAGATAAAAAAAGCCGCTGAAACAATCAGCGGCTTTCTCATCACGTCATCACGCTGGCTTACGCCGGCTCTTGGAAGATCACTTCTTCCGCTTTCTTGGTGTACGTGTCCATCAGGTGGAAGTTGAGGTAACGGTAAGTATCCGCAGCCGTCGCATCAATCTTCTCTGCGTATTGCAGGTACTCGTCCACATTCGGGATACGCCCCAAAATGGCACCTACCGCTGACAGTTCCGCTGACGCCAGGAAGACATTCGCGCCGGTTCCCAGACGGTTCGGGAAGTTACGCGTTGACGTCGACATAACCGTCGCTTTATCCGCCACACGTGCCTGGTTACCCATACACAGTGAACAGCCCGGAGTTTCAATGCGCACCCCAGCGCGGCCGAAGATGCCGTAGTAACCTTCTTCAATCAGCTGGTCTTTATCCATCTTGGTTGGCGGAGCCACCCACAAACGGGTTTCCAGTTGACCTTTGTGGTTGTCCAGCAGTTTCCCTGCCGCACGGAAGTGACCAATGTTCGTCATACAAGAACCGATGAACACCTCGTCGATTTGGGTACCCTGTACATCAGACAGCAGACGGGCGTCGTCCGGATCGTTCGGCGCACACAGAATCGGCTCGTTGATCTCATTCATATCGATTTCGATTACGTGCGCGTATTCAGCGTCTTTGTCCGCTGCCATCAGCTCAGGCTTATCCAGCCATTCCTGCATTGCTTTGATGCGGCGCTCAATGGTACGACGATCGCCGTAACCTTCCGAGATCATCCACTTTAGCATGGTGATGTTGGAATTGAGGTATTCGGCTATCGATTCTTCCGACAGTTTAACGGTACAGCCCGCAGCAGAACGCTCGGCCGACGCGTCAGACAGCTCAAATGCTTGTTCAACCGTCAGGTGCTCCAGACCTTCAATTTCCAGAATGCGACCAGAGAACTCGTTGATCTTACCCGCTTTCTCAACGGTGAGCAGACCTTGCTTGATACCGTAGTACGGGATCGCGTGCACCAAATCACGCAGTGTGATGCCAGCTTGCAGCTTACCTTTAAAGCGCACCAGAATCGACTCTGGCATATCCAGTGGCATCACGCCGGTTGCGGCTGCAAACGCCACCAGACCAGAGCCTGCCGGGAAAGAAATCCCCAGAGGGAATCGGGTGTGCGAGTCACCACCTGTACCAACGGTATCCGGAAGCAACATGCGGTTGAGCCACGAGTGGATGATGCCATCGCCCGGACGCAGTGAAACACCGCCACGGTTCATAATAAAATCAGGCAACGTGTGGTGAGTGTTGACGTCAACCGGTTTCGGGTAAGCCGAGGTGTGACAGAACGACTGCATCACCAGATCCGCAGAGAAACCCAGACATGCCAAATCTTTCAGTTCATCACGAGTCATCGGACCGGTGGTGTCCTGAGAACCAACCGTGGTCATTTTAGGTTCACAATAGGTGCCCGGACGGATGCCATCAACGCCACACGCTTTGCCAACCATTTTCTGCGCCAGCGTAAAGCCGGCATCAGAGTCTGCAACCGGAGCAGGCAGACGGAACACATCACTGGTTTCCAGACCCAGCGACTGACGCGCTTTGTCCGTCAGACCACGTCCGATGATCAGAGGAATACGGCCGCCGGCGCGCACTTCATCCAGCAACACGTCGGTCTTGAGTTTGAATTCAGCCAGCACTTCACCCGTTTCGTGGTTACATACTTTGCCTTCGTATGGGTATACGTCGATCACGTCACCCATGTTCATTTTCGATACGTCCAGCTCGACAGGCAGCGCACCCGCATCTTCCATGGTGTTGAAGAAGATAGGTGCAATCTTACCACCCAGAACAAAACCGCCAGCGCGTTTGTTCGGGACATATGGGATATCATCGCCCATAAACCACAACACAGAGTTGGTCGCCGATTTACGCGATGAGCCAGTACCGACGACGTCACCGACGTAAACCAGTTGATGACCTTTTTCTTTCAGCGCTTCAATCTGTTTGATCGGACCAATGGTGCCTGGCTGATCCGGTTCGATACCTTCACGTTCGTTTTTCAGCATCGCCAGAGCGTGCACTGGAATATCAGGACGAGACCAGGCATCCGGAGCCGGAGACAGGTCGTCGGTGTTGGTTTCACCGGTGACTTTAAATACGGTCAGAGTGATTTTTTCGTCCAGTTTTGGTTTCGACAAGAACCATTCGGCATCGGCCCAAGACTGCAGGACTTGTTGGGCAAATGCGTTGCCGTTTTTAGCCTTTTCTTCCACATCGTAGAAGGCATCAAACATCAGCAGGGTGTGTGACAGGGCTTTCACTGCGATCGGCGCCAGAGCGTCGATGTCCAGCAGGGAAATCAGCGGTTCAATATTGTAACCGCCCTGCATGGTACCCAGAAGTTGCGCCGCTTTTTCCGGGCTGACCAGAGGAGAAGAGACTTCGCCTTTGGTGACCGCCGCCAGAAAACCGGCTTTCACGTAAGCAGCTTCATCAACACCTGGTGGGATTCGGTTTTCCAGTAGTTCAAGGATGAAGTCCTCTTCACCTTGCGGGGGATTTTTCAGAAGTTCTACAAGTCCAGCAACTTGCTCTGCGTCCAGGGGTTTAGGGACAACTCCTTCGGCAGCACGCTCTTCGACGTGTTTACGGTAGGCTTCAAGCACGACTTTTTCCTCTCATTGCGGTTCCTCCTCATTTATGACTGTTCTTAGTAGACAAAAGAGGAGTGAACATCCTTGGAAACTTGGCTCTCCTTGCCATGCTTTCATTCAATTTTTGATTGAGAGACAGCGCCAGAGAGGCCAAACTGTGGGCGACAGAATAGCAAAATTAACGATAAATTAAAATCTCATCATTTTGACCAACATAGCAACTTAAGACTAAAGTTCTATGATTTTGCATGCTTTATTGCTAAGAATCCCACCAGGTGAGATCCGGCTGTCACCCGTTTTTTTACTTCTCTGCTCAATCGAACGTCGTTCCGATGATCAGGTAAATGGAATCATAGTTGCGTTCGGTCCGACCATAGCCAAACATGATTGGGCCAATCGGAGAATCGATCCCGGCGAACACGGAGCCCGCCAAGTACATCGGCAACTCAGACAACGACAGTCCGGACTCAGACCATACGCCGCCGTATTCCAGCGACGCGCCCAGATAGAGGGGCGAACTGAACAGGCCAAAATCATTATCAAACCAGCGATAACGGTAGATCATATTGCCGTAAAGTTTGTTTTCTCCGGCGAGGCTGTTGCGCGGAATGCCAGACAGATGCAAGAAGCCGCCCAGTTGCTGAGGTTCAATCAGAGTGTCAGAATTGAGACTCTCGATCAAACCGGCATCCACGTTGCCCACTAAAGTATGACGGCCCACGCTTTTAGCCCCAATCAACTTTACATTGGTTTCATACGTTGTGCCTTCCTCTTCATAAGTTCCGTCTCCGACCCAAGCGTGTGAAACCACATAGTCTAAGTCCAGATAGATCCCTTTGGTGGGCAGGCTGAAGTCATCCAGGGTATCGATACGATAGTTGAAAAATACGCCGGTACGCTGGTAATCGAAGCTGCCAAACGAGGCCAGATTGGACACTTCCGCCTCGCCATCGGTATAACGTACACCGGTTTTAAATTCACTCCATAAACGGTGCTGGTAGCCCAGTGCCGCCTCTCCGACCCACTGTTTGTAAGTCACCGGTAAGAAGTCTTTGACCGCGTCCAGTCCTCGATCACTGACGGTTTGGTCTTCCACATCGATCGGGATATTGGTCACTTGATTGGTGTAGCGGCCTTTCAAAGTGGCAAAGAGTTTTTGCCCTGACATCAGCGGCGTATACAACTCCGTCTCAAACAGCTTGTTCGACCCCATGTCCATATTCAGACGCAGCTCAGCGCCGCTGCTGTTGAGGTTGGTGAAATTGGTGGTGACACCAATAGAGTACTGGCTTTCGGTATCAAAATCGTCTTCGAGAAAGAAACGGAAGTCCATGTAATTGGGCCCCCAGGATTTCTCTTTCACATCCACGTTGAGGATATTTTCACCGTCGCGCTGATCAAACTTGTAGGTGACCAACTCAAAACGGTCAAGCGCATACAGGTTCTGTACACTCTGCTCCAGTTCTTCGGTCGAATACTGCTTACCCTCTTTCAGCGCCAGCCGGTTTTCAAGCAAGTTATCGGTGTAATGGGTTTGGTTATTGATCGAAATTTTGTCGAGTTTGACTTCGTCGATATACACCAGTCCACGTCGGACGGTCTCTTTGATGTCGAGGTATTTCTGATAATCCGCCGTCGACAACGACAGGCGAGACAAGGCTTGCTTGGCATCATTAGCCGCCTTATAACCACGTTTGTACGCTTCCGGCATAATGAAAAAATCGGTGGTACTGTAACCGCCCACATCCGGCTGGATCAGTACATCCTGGTCAGCAAGCTTTTTGACCTGTTGCTGAGTACTACGGCGGACCAGATAATTAGAAAGCTGATCGGCGACCGTAAAGAAATTGGTGAAATCATCCGCGCTCTTGTAATCGGAGCTGATATCGACCGCGATGATGATGTCGGCGCCCATTTGACGCGCGATATCGACCGGCATGTTGTTGGTGACCCCACCGTCCACCAGCATATGGCCGTTGACCTCGTAAGGCGGCAACGCTCCAGGGACCGACATACTGGCCATCATGGCATCGGTCAGATAACCTTTGTCCATCACCACAGGTTGCAGTTCCAGAATGTCGGTCGCCACCGCGCGGTAAGGGATCGCCAGTTGATCAAAAGATTGAAACGGCGGCAGATTACCGGTGGTTTCACGCAGAATACGCAACATATTCTGTCCCTGAACGACCCCACGTGAGGCACGGATTTCGCCCCAGCGAATGCCAAGATCCGTGGTCAGTTGATATCGGTCTTCATACTCTTTATCACGCACCCGGCGCTCACTGCGATCAACCCGGTCGCGGTATCCGTCGTTCCAGTTGACCGAATAAAGAAAACTTTCGATCTCATCCGCGCTCATGCCGGTGGCGTACAAGCCACCAACGTAGGCCCCCATACTGGTGCCGGTCACGATGTCCACCGGAATGTGCATCTCTTCCAGCGCTTTTAATACCCCAATGTGCGCCGCTCCTTTGGCCCCGCCACCAGCCAGCACCACTGCAATTTTGGGCCGCGATTTCACGCCTTGCTGAGTGACGTCGGACGTGGCGGTTGCCGCCACGCCAGAAAAGCTGACCAACAGGATCAGAGTAAACAGAAAAGGAAGACGCAACATCGAAGCCCTAAATATCCTTGAGTATGAATAGATTAGATATTACTCGATCGTTTTACCAACTGAATATCTTTTTCAGCCATTGTGCCGGTTGATTTTCACAACTTTTCTTCATCGCCCCGTCGGCGTCCCACATCGGTAACTTGAATTTGTCGTCGCAACTCAGCTCCAGGCCGCCTTTTCCGGTTGGTTCAAAGCCAAAAGTGCTGATCCCTTGTGGCCATGGCAACACCAGTTTTTCCGGAATCCGATGTTGCAGATAATCGGCATACACACGCAGCGCACCGCTTGATCCGGTCAGTTTGGTTGACTTGTTATCATCGCGTCCGACCCAGACGGTGGTTACTTCACGCCCGTCGATGCCGACAAACCAACTGTCGCGGGTGTCGTTACTGGTCCCGGTTTTGCCGGCCAGAGCCGCCCAGCCAAACTGGCTGTTGAGGTAGCGACCAGTGCCTTCCAGCACGCCGCGTTTCATCGCATAAGTGGTCAGCCAGGCCGCCTGTTGGTCAACGGTTTGTGACATCCGCGGGATCGACTGGTACAGCACGTTACCGTCCAGATCCAACACCGAGCGCAAGGCCGACAGTGGCGCTTTTTGCCCTGAATTAGTTAAGGTCTGATACATCTGTGCCACCTGAAATGGCGTGAGTGAAAACGACCCCAGGAACATGGATGGAACCGGTCGGATCTCCTCACGATTCACCCCCAGTTTCTCAAACGTATCCATCACATTCTGAATGCCCAGTTGCATCCCCAACCGCACCGTCGGCACATTGAGTGACTTCGCCAAGCCCAGATACAACGGCACGTCACCCCGATACTGGCGGTCATAGTTACGTGGCGTCCAGCTGTTACCCTGGCTGCCTTTCAGTGTCAGTGGCTTATCTTCCAGTGTCGTGGCCAGATTGAATTTTTGCGGCTGCTCCAGCGCGGTCAGGTACACCGCGGGTTTGGCCAACGAACCGATTTGACGACTGGCATTGAGCGCGCGGTTGAAACCGTCGTACCCCACGCGTTTGCCGCCCACCATGGCACGGATCTCACCAGTGTGACGATCCACAGCGATCGCCGCAGCTTCCAGCCCTTTGCCGGACGTTTTTTCCAGTTGAGGCACTTTGGCCGCGATCGCTTTTTCCAGCTCATGCTGAGAGACAGGATCCAGTGACGTAAACACCCGCAGGCCAGTATCAGACTGGAACGCTGAGCCGACTTTGTCTTTCAGCTCAATTTGCAGCTGTTGGAAATACGCGGGCTGACGGCTGGCAATACGCGGATTCTTTTGCACATCCAGCGGGCGACCAGCGGCTTCTTCAAATTCTGACGCCGTGAGAATGTTTTGTTGCATCATCAGACGCAGCACCAAATCTCGGCGCTCTTTTGCCCGATCTGGGTAGCGGGCCGGATTGTAATACGACGGTCCTTTGACCATGCCAACCAGCAACGCCAGTTGATCAATACGCAGTTCCTGGATTGGCTGACCAAAGTAAAGGCGTGATGCCAGACCAAAACCGTGGATCGCCTCACCACCGCTTTGCCCCAGATACACTTCATTGAGGTAAGCTTCCAGAATGCGATCTTTGCTGTAGCGGTAATCGATGATCAACGCGATATACGCTTCCTGCAGCTTACGCCACAAGGTGCGGTCACGAGACAGGAAGATGTTTTTCGCCAACTGCTGCGTCAGGGTACTGCCGCCTTGCACCGTGCGTCCCGCTCTCAGGTTGGCCACCAGGGCCCGTGCGATCGCCACCGGAGACACACCGTCATGCTGATAGAAATCGCGGTCTTCGGTGGTCAGCAGTGCATCAATCATCACTTCCGGGAACTGATCACGACGCAGGAACAGGCGCTGCTCATCCTCTTTTTCCAGCATACCAAGCATCTTCGGCTCAACTCGCAGGTAACCTAAATCACCATTGCGCTCCAGTGAGCGAATGCGCTGCAAGCCCGAGCCATCAAATGACAGCATCACATGACGCTCCGGCTCCGGCCCGTCAGAGAACTCAAACGGACGACGGATCAGCTCAATTTTGCTCGACGACGACGAATACTCACCCGGGTGGCGCGGCTGGCGCACTTTGCGGTAGTTGAGTACGTCCAGCTCGTTTCTGACCTCTTGTAAAGAGATGTCATCACCGGGAGCAAGGTTCAGAATACGGGCGTACACTACGGTGGGCAGGCTGAACAGCTGCCCTTCAAACCGTTGACGAACCATAGTATCAAGGTAAATCCCCACAAAGATCGCCACCGCGATCCCCGCCAGAGCCAGCTTCCAGCCGATGCTCCAGATGGTTTTCAGCCAGCGATGTTTTCCCGGCTTCTTCGGCGGACGTTTGCGGGATTTACGGGTAGCCGTCGGTTTGTTGGTGCGCTTTTTCGCAGCCGGTGTTTTCTTCGTCGTCATGAATTCAATTGTCGTTTGGTTTTGGTTGTCGCTACATGGCTCGCCGGATCATCCGGCCAGACGTGTTTCGGGTAGCGACCCTTCATTTCTTTCTGGACTTCCTTGTATGTGCCAGCCCAGAAGCCAGCCAGATCGGAGGTCAGTTGTAAAGGACGTTGCGCCGGTGACAGCAGTTCCAGCACCACTCGCTGACGTCCTTTGGCCACCGTGGGCGAGTCCTGTTCTCCGAACACTTCCTGCATCCGCACGGACAACATCGGCGCCTGGCCAGGTTGATAATGCAGCGCTTTGTGACTGCCGGTCGGCAGACACCAGTGCGTCGGCAACCACTCATCAATCTGCTGATTGAGCGGCCAGCCCAGCCGCGCCTGCAGCGCAGATGCAACCGGTAGTGAAGCCAACTGTTTTAGTGACGCGATACCCTGCATGTAGGGCTCAAGCCATGCCTCCAACTCTGCCAATAATGTCGCCTCATCCATCTCTGGCCACGCCTCTTCCGGCAGCCACTCAGCCGCGCAGCGGGCCCGTGCCAACAGTGATTCGGCTTCGGCGGTCCAATTTAATACCGAAAGGCCGTGGCGACGAACATAGTTAAGTAAAGCTTCGGTCATTTTTTCCGCGCCAGGCTGGGTCAGTTCACGGGTGCGCACAACCAGCGAGCCCAGCTTCGTCTGAGCCTGGGCACTCAGACGACCGCGCGTCTCATCCCATTCCACCTGCTCATGCTCACTAAATAACGCCGGCAGATGCTGCTCAAGCGCGATGATATCGGCTCCGAGGGCAAGAAAAATCTGACTGGTACTGCTCTGACCGCGCATCAGGTCGATCACCACCAGCCAGTCGTGACGGGCCAAAGGGTCGTCGTCGCGCAGCTCTGCACCATGGCCATTGGCAAGTGTATAGCGGCTGGTATCACGCCGTCTTTGCGCGACCCGATCCGGAAATGCGGTCGCCGCCACCTGAGCCAGCAGAGTTTCCTCCACGCCGCCCAGTTCAAACGTACTGCCTAGCCGCTCGGCCAGCGTACGGGCACGCTGCAATACCATAGACTGGCGAGCATGCTGACCGCGATGCAGTCGATGCAAACTGTGCTGGAGATCCGTCACATTGCGCTCCGGATCTTCTAACAGGGCGACCATGGCAAACGCAGTGTGTAACCACTTCGCCTGTTTCGCTTGCGCATGCAGCAGTGCCGCCGCCATGCGGGGTTCCACACCCAACTGATGTGCCCGGCGCCCTAATGACGTCAGTTGCAGGGCCCCGTCCAGCATCCCGAGCGATTGCAGCAGTGCACGAGCCTGATGCAACGCGCTGTCCGGCGGTACATCCAGCCACTTGAGCTCACCAACGTCACTACAGCCCCACCGCGACAGTTCCATCGCCAGAGACGACAGATCCGCATGCAGGATCTCCGCCTCAGGTACCACAGGTTGCTGATTCAGCTGACTCTCACTGTACATTCTCACACAACAACCCGGCTCTAAACGTCCGGCCCGGCCGGCACGTTGCGCCGCGGAAGACTGGGCAATACGAACCTGCTCGAGGCGGGTAATGCCAGTGCGCAAATCAAAGCGCGCCACCCGCTCTAAACCAGAATCAACCACCAGCCGGATACCTTCGATGGTCAGTGACGTTTCGGCAATATTGGTGGCCAGAACCACTTTGCGCTCCCCCGACGCTGACGGCGCGATCGCTTGTTGCTGCTCGGACGCCGTTAGCTGACCGTACAACGGGCAGATGCGCGCCGGTACACCGTCCAACAGCTCGGTCAAGTGCCGTATCGCCGCGACTCCGGGCAAGAACACCAGCATCGACCCTGACTCACTGTCGAGCAAAGCTCGGATCTGACGGGCCATTGCAGGTAATAGTGGCTCATGGCGCCGAACTGGCTGATAACGGTAGTCGATGGGATATGTCCGCCCCTGCGATTCTATGTAGGCCGCCTGTGGCAGTAACGCCGTCATCGCCTGACTGTCTAGCGTGGCGGACATCACCACAATGCTCAGATCATCACGCAACGCCTCCTGGACTTCCAGGCTCAGTGCCAGCGCCGTATCGGCATGAATGCTGCGTTCATGAAACTCATCAAATATCAGCATTGCGACCCCATTGAGTTCCGGATCAGACTGAATCATCCGGGTCATCACGCCTTCCGTTACAATCTCAAGGCGGGTTGCACTGCTGGTTTTGTTCTCGCCGCGCATCCGGTAGCCGACCGTCTGGCCGACGCGCTCACCGAGTTGACGTGCCAGATAGGCGGCAATATTGCGCGCCGCCAGACGGCGTGGCTCCAGCATGATGATTTTGCCCGCCACCATCTGCTGACGCAGCAGTTCAAGTGGGAAGGCGGTCGACTTACCAGCCCCCGGCGCGGCTTTGAGGATCACTTGCGTGTGTTCACGCACCGCAGAGAGCAGTTGTGGCATCACGGCATGAATCGGCAATTGTGACAATGTTCAGTCCTTGTGCTTAAATGGCGGCAACATTGTACATAAAACCAGTAGAAAAATGCAGTTCAATCCCCCATTCCAGTCCGCCACCCTGCTTAAACGCTACAAACGCTTTCTGACCGATATCGAACTACCGGACGGCAGTGTGCGTACGATTCACTGTGCCAACACCGGCGCCATGACCGGCTGTGCCGAACCTGGCAACATGGTGTGGTATTCCACCTCAGACAACCCAAAGCGTAAGTACCCAAACAGCTGGGAGTTGAGTGACACACAGGATGGCCACCGAATCTGCATCAACACCGCGCGGGCAAATCAACTGGCGGTCGAAGCGATTCAAGACGGTACCATCGTTGAATTATTGGGCTATGATCAACTGCTGACCGAAGTGAAATACGGTCAGGAAAATAGCCGAATTGATGTCCTGCTCAAATCAGAGACCCAACCTTCGTGCTATATAGAAGTGAAAAGCGTCACGCTTTTGGGTGAAGACGGTCAAGGTTACTTCCCGGACGCAGTGACGACTCGCGGACAGAAACATCTGAGAGAGCTCACAGAAATGGCCAATAATGGGCAACGGGCAGTACTTTTGTTCACTGTTTTGCATTCAGGGATTGAAAAAGTTTCGCCAGCCCTCCATATAGACGCAAACTATTCACTTTTACTGAAAAAAGCTCAGGAACAGGGAGTGGAAGTGTTGTGCTACAAGGCGCAGCTTTCCGAGCACGAAATCAAGCTGATCAAGGCGATCGATTTTATTCAAATTGACTGAAAAATGATGTCGCCTTCACATTGACGATAAGTTTGCAATTCAGGATTTGCCTCCCCAGTTTGTTTTTGCTATAGATACCCGCCTTAAATTAACTGTTATCGCAGTTGACTAGGTGTTAGTAGGAGATGCTGCATGCCAGAATCGAAGAAAAAAGCGCTAGGCATCCTAGCCATTGCAGGTGTTGAGCCGTATCAGGAAAAGCCGGGTGAAGAGTACATGTCACCTGAGCAAATGGCTCATTTTACAAAGATCTTAGAAGCCTGGCGGAACCAGCTCAGGGTAGAAGTTGATCGCACCGTTCACCACATGCAGGACGAAGCGGCAAATTTCCCGGATCCCGTTGACCGTGCTTCTCAGGAAGAAGAGTTCAGCCTAGAGCTGCGTAACCGTGACCGCGAGCGTCGTCTGATCAAAAAGATTGAGAAAACGCTGAATAAGATTCAGGATGATGAGTTTGGCTTCTGTGAATCTTGTGGTGTCGAGATCGGCATCCGTCGTCTTGAAGCTCGTCCCACTGCTGATCTTTGTATTGACTGTAAAACACTTGCAGAAATCAAAGAAAAGCAGATGCAAGGTTAATCACCAGGCACTGAATTACCAAAGGGAGCGCTATGCTCCCTTTTTGCTTTTACTACCCACAGAGTGATTGAGATGCAGTATGTAGGCCGATTTGCTCCGTCACCGTCCGGTCCGCTTCACTTCGGCTCCCTGGTAGCTGCACTGGGCAGCTACTTCCAGGCCAAAGCCCAGCAGGGCCGGTGGTTAGTCAGAATCGAAGACTTAGACCCACCGCGAGAAATGCCGGGAGCAGCCAGCCTGATCCTGTCGGCGTTGGAGGCATACGGATTACACTGGGATGGTGAGGTGGTATACCAGAGCCAGCGTCACCACTTATACCAGAATCAGATTGACCAGTGGCTGCAAAGCGGCCAGGCCTATTATTGCCAATGCACCCGTAAACAGATCAAAGCGGCCGGAGGCTATTACCCCGGCACATGCCGTGAGCTGGGGTTGCGTGACAGCGGGCCCTACGCCGTTCGGCTGCACGTCGCGCATTCCGTCACCGAGTTTCACGATCAGAAACACGGCCGAATCGCCATTCCGCTGGCATTGGCAGATGAAGATTTTATTATAAAACGTCGTGATGGCTTATTTGCTTACAACCTTGCGGTAGTATTAGACGACATCGATCAGGGGGTTACGGAAGTGGTGCGTGGTGCGGATCTGATAGAACCGACTGGACGCCAGATCTGTCTTTATAAAACCCTCAACCAGCCGCCGGTCCGTTATCTGCACCTGCCGCTGGCCATGGATGACAACGGAAACAAGCTGTCGAAGCAAAATCACGCGACCGCCATCGATGTCATGAACCCAAAACCCACCTTGCTCAATGCGATGCAATTTCTTGGCTTTAGGCTGACGGATCACATAAACGCGTGTTCTATAGAAGAAATCATCGCTTGGGGCGTTGATAATTGGCACATTAGCCAACTACCTGATTCGATCGAGATCACACCAAGATTCTCAAACGACGCCCCTTAAGCTATTATTAGCGGCAAATTTTTGCTGAAACGGGCCAATATCAGGGTTGGCTTAACTGATTATTGCCAGATGCACATGAATATAGATGACAACACAACACGTGCTCCGCGCGTGATAACACAACTCGCGCTCAACGTGATTACGCGTGAAGAGCACAATATTTCACGCAAACAAATCAGCGATAACGCGCTGAAAGTTCTGTATCGTCTCAATGGTGCAGGCTTTGATGCCTATTTGGTCGGCGGCGGTGTTCGTGATTTGTTGCTCGGCGCGACGCCGAAAGATTTCGACATCGCCACCAATGCGACGCCGGAGCAGATCCGCCAGTTGTTCCGCAACTGCCGTCTGATCGGCCGCCGTTTCCGTTTGGCGCACATCATGTTTGGCCGCGACATCATTGAAGTGGCGACTTTCCGTGGCCACCATCAGGAACCGAGCAAAAACGTCTCCCAGCAATCGAAAGAAGGGATGCTGTTGCGTGATAACGTCTACGGCAGCATTGATGAAGACGCCGAACGACGCGATTTCACCATCAACGCGATGTACTACAACATCCGTGATTACTCGATTCACGACTACGCCGGTGGCGCCGAAGATCTCAATGACAAGCTGGTCCGTCTGATTGGCGATCCACAGACCCGCTACCGCGAAGATCCGGTCCGAATGCTGCGTGCGATTCGTTTTGCCGCCAAACTGGATTTCGATATTGAGGAAGACACGGCGGCCCCGATTGAGGAACTGGCGCACCTGCTGCGCGAGATTCCATCTGCGCGTCTGTACGAAGAGTCGCTCAAACTGCTGCAATCGGGCCATGGTCTGGAAACCTATTACCTGCTGCGCGAATACAACCTATTCCAGCAGTTGTTCCCGACCATTTCCGAACACTTTACCGACGATTACTCCTCACCAACGGAGCAGATGTTGGATCAGGTTCTGGACTCCACCGATCAGCGCATGGAAGAAGGCAAACGGATTAATCCGGCCTTTATGTTTGCGGCTATGTTGTGGTACCCATTGCTGTCTCTGGCGGACAAGCTGATGGCTGAGCGCAATATGAACGACTACGACGCCGTCATGGAAGCCAGCAACCAGATTTTAGATGATCAGGTTCGCACCATTGCCATCCCGCGTCGTCACACTGCGACCATCCGTGAAATCTGGCAGTTGCAACTGCGCCTGCCACGCCGCAATGGAAAACGTGCATTCCGCCTGATGGAGCTGAATAAATTCAGAGCCGGGTTCGATTTTCTTGAAATGCGCGGTGAAATTGAGGGGGGAGACACCAAAGAGCTTGCTAATTGGTGGGAAACTTTCCAAAATGCCGGCCGCAACATGCGTCAGGCTATGGTCGCCGACTTAGACAGCGCGACGCCTGCCGGTGGTAAAAAGTCCGGTTCCCGCCGCCGTCGCAGTCCTCGTAAGAAAAAGAGCAAAGCAAGCTCATGATCACGGCATACATTGCCGTAGGCAGTAATCTGGCGGATCCGGTGACTCAAGCCCGGCAGGCGATCGAGGCGCTGGCTCAGTTGCCACGTTCGGCGTTTATCCAGGCGTCGCAGCTGTACAGCAGCAGCCCGATGGGCCCGCAGGATCAACCGGATTACATTAACGCTGTTGTGGCGATAAAAACCGAATTAACCCCCTTAGAACTGCTCGATTGCACCCAAGCGATTGAGCAGGAACAAGGGCGTGTCCGTAAAGACGAACGCTGGGGCCCAAGAACCTTAGATCTCGATATTTTGCTTTACGGCAATGAGGTGATCGACTCCGAGCGTCTCATCATTCCACACTACGGAATGAAAGAGCGCGAATTCGTGCTCTATCCGCTTGCCGAGATCGCACCAAGTTTACAACTCCCTGATGGGACTGAGCTGTCCGACCTGCTACAACAAGTCGCGCGCAATGGGCTCAGTATTTGGCGCTCCTAGCCAACTCCTAGTAAGGACAATCCATGAAAAAAATTACCATAAACGACCTGATGAAGTGGAAACAGGAAGGTCGTAAATTTGCAACTTCTACCGCGTATGATGCGAGTTTCGCCCAACTGTTCGAAAGCCAGGATATGCCCGTTTTGCTGGTGGGCGACTCTCTTGGCATGGTGCTGCAGGGCCGCCCGGACACACTACCGGTAACGGTTGATGAAATTGCCTACCACACTCGCTGTGTGCGTGCCGGTAGCCCGAACTGTCTGCTGATGGCCGATATGCCATTCATGAGTTACGCCACTCCAGAACAGGCGTGCGAGAATGCCGCCAAGATCATGCAGACAGGCGCAAACATGGTAAAAATTGAAGGCGGTGCCTGGCTGGTCGACACCATCCGTATGTTGGCCGAGCGCTCAGTACCGGTGTGTGCTCACCTGGGACTCACCCCACAAGCGGTCAACATCTTTGGTGGTTACAAAGTTCAGGGACGTGATCAGGAAAACGCCGACCGCATGGTCAGTGATGCGCTGGCACTGCAACAAGCAGGCACGCAGTTGATCGTCTTAGAATGCGTTCCGGCCGCATTGGCAGAACGCATTACCCAAGCACTGGACATTCCGGTCATCGGTATTGGTGCCGGTAATGTAACCGACGGTCAGATCCTGGTGATGCATGACATGCTGGGTATCTCGGCCAACTACATGCCGAAGTTTTCTAAAGACTTCCTGAAAGAAACGGGCGATATTCGCTCAGCGATTGCCAAATATATCGCAGATGTGCAAAGTGGCGCGTTCCCTGATGACGCCCATACGATTGCCTAGAGGATCAGATAATGCAAACTTTTGCTGAAGTAACTGGCCTGCGTGAGCAGATCAAACAGTATAAGCGCGAAGGTCGAAAAATCGCGTTCGTTCCGACGATGGGTAACCTGCACGAAGGTCACCTGACGCTGGTGCGCCAAGCACGTGAACACGCCGACATCGTTGTGGTCAGCATTTTTGTTAATCCGATGCAATTTGACCGGGCTGAGGATCTCAACAATTATCCTCGGACCCTGGATGACGATCTCAGCAAGCTCAACGCCGAAGGGGTTGAGCTGGTGTTCACCCCAACTCTAGAGATCATCTACCCACATGGCCTGGATAAACAGACCTATGTGGAAGTTCCTGGCCTGTCGCATATGCTGGAAGGCGCCTCCCGTCCGGGCCACTTCCGGGGCGTAGCAACCATCGTCACCAAACTGTTCAATATCGTCCAGCCGGATGTGGCCTGTTTTGGGGAAAAAGACTTCCAGCAGTTGGCGGTGATTCGTCAAATGGTGGACGATCTGGCGATGGACATTGACATCATCGGTGTCGCAACGGTTCGTGAAATGGACGGTCTGGCCATGAGTTCACGCAACAACCTGCTGACCATCGATGAGCGTCAGCGTGCGCCGGTTCTGGCCCGTACTATGCGTTGGATCAGCAGTGCAGTGCGCGGTGGTCGTGACGATTATGCCTCGATCATTGAAGATGCCAACGATCAGCTGCGCGCGGCCGATTTGCAGCCGGATGAAATCTTTATCCGCGATGCGCGCACTCTGCAAGTGATCAATGCCGACTCCACTCAGGCTGTGATCCTGATGTCAGCCTATCTGGGGAAAGCCCGTTTGATTGACAATGCCGTGATTGATCTGGCAGTAGAAAACAAAGAAGAAGCCAGTGAGGCCAATTCCGAGCAGGAATAACCCCCTCCCGCCCATGAAAAAGGTCGACCTCGGGTCGACCTTTTTTGTTGCGTCCTATGATTAGCTGCGCAGGCCAATGCCACGGGTCACCAAATAGTGCGCTAATGCGTACAAGGCAATCACAAACAGCCCCAGCACCCCAAATGAGGTAACAATACCGACATCCGACACTCCCAAAAAGCCATAACGGAAAGCGTTGACCATGTAGACGATCGGGTTGATTTTCGACACACCCTGCCAGAATTCCGGTAAGAGACTAATGGAGTAAAATACCCCGCCCAGATAGGTCAGCGGCGTCAGAACAAACGTGGGGATAATTGAGATGTCATCAAAGGTTTTGGCGTACACAGCGTTGATCAACCCACCCAGAGCAAACACCACCGAAGTCATAAACACAGTGGCAATGATGATGCCCCAGTGTTCAACTTGCAAATCGACAAAAAACAGTGACACAAACGTCACGATTGCCCCGACCAGTAAGCCACGCACCACGCCGCCCATCACAAAGCCGAGAATAATCACGTAGTTTGGCACCGGAGCCACCAGCAGCTCTTCAATATTGCGCTGAAACTTGGCACTGAAAAACGACGACGCCACATTAGAGTACGAGTTGGTGATCACCGACATCATGATTAAGCCCGGCACAATGTATTCCATGTAACTGAAGCCATTCATTTCGCCGATTCGCGAACCAATCAGGCTGCCGAAAATAATAAAGTAAAGCGTCATGGTGATCGCTGGCGGCACCAGCGTCTGTACCCAGATACGAGTAAAACGGTTGATCTCTTTGGTCAGCAGACTGCAAAACGCAGTCCAATACAAACGGTACATATTACTGAGCTCCACTCTGTTCACGGACGATACTGACAAACAGCTCTTCCAGTCGGTTGGCTTTGTTGCGCATAGACAGAACCTTGACCCCATGCTCGCTGAGCTGGCTGAAAATCGGATTCAGCCCCTGTGCTTTATCCAGTTCAATTTCTAGTGAACCATTCACCATAAACTGGCTGTTTACCCCCTCTAATGACGGCACGTCACTGCCCGGTTCCAGATCGAGAATGAACGTTTCCACATGCAGTTTGCTGAGCAAGTCTTTCATGGTGGTGTTTTCGATCAGCTCCCCACGGTTGATGATGCCGATATGCCGACACAGCATTTCCGCTTCTTCCAGATAGTGGGTGGTCAGGATGATGGTGATGCCCTGCTCGGCGTTGATCTCTTTGAGGAACTCCCACATCGAGCGGCGCAGCTCAATATCCACACCCGCGGTCGGTTCATCGAGGATCAGCAGTTGCGGCTCATGCATCAGCGCCCGTGCAATCATCAGCCGGCGCTTCATTCCGCCCGACAGATTGCGTGCCCGTTCATTGCGTTTCTCCCACAGATCAAGCTTGGACAGGTATGTCTCGGCGCGCTGTTTCGCCACCGCTTTGGGCACCCCGTAGTAGCCAGCCTGCTGCAAGACGATCTGTTCAACGGTTTCAAACTGATTGAAATTGAATTCCTGCGGCACCAGCCCGAGGTTCTGTTTGGCCAGTTCCAGATCGGTATCGATGTCGTAACCAAATACTCGCACTTTACCGGCGGTTTTGTTTACCAACGAAGAGATGATGCCTATGCTGGTCGACTTGCCAGCACCATTGGGGCCGAGCAAGGCGTAAAAATCGCCTTTTTCGACCGTCAAACTGATGCCTTTAAGCGCCTCAAAGCCCCCTGCATAGGTCTTGCGAAGGTGTTCTATTTCCAATGCGTACATAACTGGGTATCGCTGTATTGATCATTAACGTGTTACAAATGATGACAAATGCGTCACTTTTCAAGGCTATATTAGATTTTAATTATTTATTGACACAAAAAAGCACGCTGAGAATCAGCGTGCTTTCCCTACCGTTTGCGACCAGAACGCGACATTACACTCCGTTCGCTGCAGTTAATTCATCCTGCCCACTCCGTTCAGTCAGATCATTTTTCTTCACCACCGCTTTGAGCGCTTCATAACGGAACTTATAGGTGTTGTCGGCTGATACCAGTTCCAGAACATGGAACTTTTCCAGTTGCTGACGCGTCTGCTCATTCGGGCACAACAAATACACCTCACAATCTGCGTCCTGAGCATCTTTGATCGCATTTTCCAGCGCCAATCCGACGGTCACGTCGATCATGGGCACATCGGTCAGATCGAGGATCATCGCGTCATAATCGGCAATGCTGGCATGTTGACGAGAAATCGCTTTGGAGACACTGAAAATCATCGGCCCGGACAGGTAGAAAAACAGCACTTTTCCGTTGGCTCTGTCCAGCAGCGCCCGCTCGCTGTCCGTCAGTGGCACATCATCGTCATCGGCATCACTGATTGCTTTCACCTGACGTGCCTGTTCACGGCTCAGGCGCTCAATGATGAGGATATTGGAAATAAACACGCCCAGACCAACAGCGGCAATCAGATCGACGAATACCGTCAGCAGCATAACGCCGTACATGATCGCCATCCCCTGAACACTCACCCGGTGCGCCCGTTGAATAAAGCTCCAGTCGAGGATATTGAAACCAACATACACTGCGATGCCCGCCAAAACGGCCATCGGGATCGGTTCGGTTAACCCGCCAGCCACCAACACCACCAGCGCCAATACCAACGCCCGCACCACGCCAGAGAGAGGCGAACGTGCGCCCACCTGAATATTGGTCACTGTGCCCATGGTTGCGCCCGCCCCTGGCAGCGCGCCAAACAGACCAGAGATCATATTGGCCAGCCCCTGACCTCGCAGCTCTTTGTCTGAGTCGTGCTCTTTGCGCGTCAGTGAGTCACCGATCACCGCCGTCAACAGGGTATCAATGCATCCGAGTGTACCAAGCACCAGCGCGTCAATCACCATGGTGGTGAATGTTGAGGCATCAATGGTCGGGATCACGAGCGAAGGCAGCCCACTGGGGATCTCTCCAATACGACGAATCGCATCGCTGTCAAACACCACCACCGACAATAGCGTCACGGCCACCAGTGCGACCAGTTGAGCTGGTACATAGCGGCGGTATTTCGGCGGAAAGAAAAACAAAATAGCGAGTGTCAGCACGCCCAGAAACAACTCACTGAACTTCATATTGGCGACAATCTCTGGCAACGCCGACAAGGTTCCCATCACCCCGCCGGCGGGCGCTGCCTGCCCAAGCAGCGGCGACAGTTGCAGGATAACAAGTATGACCCCGATACCCGACATAAAGCCGGAAATCACGCTGTATGGCATCAAGGTGACGTACTTACCCAGCTTGAGTGTTCCGAGCAGGATCTGAAAAGCGCCGGCCATCATCACCACAGTGAATGTCATCGCCATCCCGGCTTCCGGATAGCGTGCCACCATGCTGGTCAGCACCGCGGTCATGATCACCGTCATTGGCCCGGTAGGCTCTGAAATCAGCGTTGATGAGCCCCCAAACAATGACGCAAACAGCCCCACCATAATGGCACCCCACAGACCGGCTTCCGCCCCGGCTCCTGAGGCCACCCCAAAAGCCAGAGCCAGCGGCAGGGAAATGATCGCGGTGGTAACACCACCAAACAGATCACCTTTAATGTTCATATCCTCAAATCGACTTCCAAACACGACTAAACTCCCAGAGGAAAAGAAAAAAATCGCAATACGCTAACAAAGCGGCGCAGAAGATGCAGCCGTTTATCTAGATCAGAGTGGTATTGACTTATAACTGATAGTTATCTGAGTGCGTAAGAATATGATATTTCAGCTATGTAAGACGTCAGAGGAGTCGGAATTGACCGAATTTTTTCGAGCCTGAAATTGTAACATTGTGTATATTGGAAACAGATTTTTAGGGAAGTGTTAAGATGCCGGAAATTAAACAGCTTTTTGAAAACAACTCCAAGTGGTCTGAATCGATTAAATCAGAGCGCCCGGAGTACTTTACCCAACTCGCCGAAGGACAAAAGCCGGACTTCTTGTGGATAGGATGTTCTGACAGCCGCGTCCCGGCTGAACGCCTAACGGGTTTGTATTCCGGCGAACTGTTTGTTCACCGTAACGTGGCGAACCAGGTCATTCATACCGATCTCAACTGTCTGTCCGTGGTGCAGTACGCGGTCGACGTGCTCAAAGTCAAACACATCATCGTTTGCGGCCACTATGGCTGTGGCGGGGTGAACGCAGCGATCGACAACCCGCAGCTGGGATTGATCAACAACTGGCTGCTGCACATTCGCGATCTGTACTTCAAACACCGTGAGTACCTTGACGCCATGCCGGCGGAAGATCGGGCTGACAAGCTCGGCGAAATCAACGTCGCGGAACAAGTGAACAATCTTGGTAATTCCACCATCATGCAGAATGCCTGGGAACGCGGGCAGGACGTGGAAATCCACGGCGTGGTGTACGGAATTGGCGACGGTAAACTCGAATATCTGGGCGTGCGATCCAGCTCACGTGAGGCGATCGAAGCGTCTTACCAGAAAGCCATGGAAACCATTTTGAACCCAGAGCACAAACTTTTGTGTCGTTAAGGCCTGAGTTTGGCTATAAAAAATGCCCGTCTGAGACGGGCATTTTTTTATTCCTGAGGCACCACTTTGCCGATGTAAGGCAAATGACGGTATTTCTGGGCGTAATCAATCCCAACCCCTACGACAAACTCATCCGGAATTTCAAAACCAATCCATTTCACGTCCACGTTGACTTCGCGACGGGATGGCTTATCCAGCAGCGTACAGATCTGAATCGAGTTTGGCTCGCGAAGAGACAGAATCTCTTTGACCTTATTAAGCGTGTTGCCCGTATCGATGATGTCTTCCACCAGCAGAATATCTTTCCCTTTGATGTCATCATCCAGGTCTTTCAGGATACGCACGTCACGCGTGCTCTCCATCGCGTTACCGTAGCTTGAGGCCGTCATAAAGTCGACCTGATGCGTCAGTTCAATCGCGCGAGCAAGGTCAGCCATAAAGACAAACGAGCCACGGAGCAAACCAACCAGAACCAGATCCTCACTGCCGTTGTAGAATTCGGTGATTTCCTTGCCTAACTGACGAACGCGATCCTGAACTTCCTGCTCAGAGATCATGACTTCAACTGTGTGTTTCATACCAATCTCGTTTCTTCGGGTGGTCGCAGTGTCGTAACGCAAACGATCCCACTGCTGAATTGACTTGGCGCGTATCTTACCATCCCTGCGCAAGTTAGTTAAATGATTCGCCAAAATCGGCAAACTTGCACGATGAAGTGAATAGGTCTGCACATTTTTCGCTATCTTGGTTACTAATTCATCACAAATCATTGACCTATGAGATATGCACCAGTACACTCATTGAGCTGTAAGCAAATTATAAAATAAACAATAGGGCATAAGCCCACACTACAACTCAATTGGCAAGGATAACAATATGGATTCTATAGCGAAAAGACCGCGTACGCGCTTATCGCCGCAAAAGCGTAAACTTCAACTGATGGAAATCGCCCTTGAGGTTTTCGCCCGACGCGGGATTGGTCGCGGTGGCCACGCGGACATCGCTGAAATCGCACAGGTTTCAGTCGCAACGGTATTCAACTACTTCCCAACCCGTGAAGATCTGGTAGACGACGTTCTTACTCACGTCGTACGTCAGTTCTCCAACTTCCTGACCGAAAATATCGATCTGGATATTCACGCCAAAGAAAACCTTCGTAATCTGACCACATCGATGATCACTCTGGTT
Organism: Vibrio sp. V38_P2S17PM301; assembly: GCF_009904845.1. Classification (NCBI taxonomy): domain Bacteria; kingdom Pseudomonadati; phylum Pseudomonadota; class Gammaproteobacteria; order Vibrionales; family Vibrionaceae; genus Vibrio; species Vibrio sp. V38_P2S17PM301. Next base: position 99,182 of record NZ_WXWO01000013.1, read on the forward strand.
GCTGAAGATTGTCATTGGCTGAAAGTCTGGTTCGAATGGAGCGCATCCACCCGTGATGAAGTCTGGCCGCTGTTTGTGTCGTCTAACCGCACCAACCAGCTACTGGTTCAGAACATGTTCGCTAAGGCGATCGAGCGTGGTGAAGTCTGTGATCAACACAGTCCGGAAGATCTGGCAAACCTGTTCCAGGGTATCTGCTACTCACTGTTTGTTCAGGCTAACCGTGCCAAGAACAAAGATGAGCTGGAAAAACTGGTTCAGAGTTATCTGGATATGCTGTGCATTTACAAGCATCAGTAAACGGGTAACCCAAGCGGTAAAGGTCGTGATATTCACGGCCTTTTTTGTTGCCCAGCGCTCAGAGCTTGTTAATCAACAGATATAAAAAAACCGCTGACTCGTCAGCGGTTTTTTTGCTAGTGGCTCAGCGAATTATTTTTTCTTCTTCGCTTTTGCGTTTGGCAGGTCAGTGATCGTACCTTCAAAGACTTCCGCTGCCAGACCCACTGACTCATGCAGAGTCGGGTGAGCGTGGATCGTCAGAGCGATGTCTTCGGCATCACAGCCCATTTCAATCGCCAGACCGATTTCACCCAGCAGTTCACCGCCATTTGTACCGACGATAGCACCACCGATCACACGGTGGGTGTCTTTATCGAAGATCAGCTTAGTCATACCATCAGCACAATCAGAGGCGATAGCACGGCCAGACGCTGCCCACGGGAAAGTCGCCGTTTCGTAGTTGATGCCTTCCGCTTTCGCTTCTTTCTCAGTCTTACCTACCCATGCGACTTCTGGCTCAGTGTACGCAATTGAAGGAATCACTTTAGGATCGAAGTAGTGTTTCTTACCTGCAATCACTTCTGCCGCTACGTGGCCTTCGTGCACACCTTTGTGCGCCAGCATTGGCTGACCCACGATATCACCGATAGCAAAGATATGTGGTACGTTAGTGCGCATTTGCTTATCAACATTGATGAAGCCACGCTCGTCCACTTCCAGACCCGCTTTTTCCGCGTCCAGCAGTTTACCGTTAGGTACACGGCCAATAGCAACCAGAACAGCATCGTAACGCTCGGCTTCAGCTGGCGCTTTCTTGCCTTCCATGGAAACGTAGATACCGTCTTCTTTCGCTTCAACTGCGGTTACTTTGGTTTCCAGCATCAGGTTAAACTTGTCTTTGATGCGCTTGGTGTACACCTTAACGATGTCTTTATCCGCGGCAGGAATCACCTGATCGAACATTTCGACCACATCAATCTGTGAACCCAGAGAGTGGTAAACCGTGCCCATTTCCAGACCAATGATACCACCGCCCATGATCAGCAGTTTTCCTGGTACTTCTTTCAGCTCAAGTGCATCCGTAGAGTCCCAGATACGTGGGTCTTCATGCGGGATAAATGGCAGTTTGATTGGACGAGAACCCGCCGCGACAATCGCGTTGTCAAAGTTGACGACCGTCTTACCGTCTTCACCTTCCACTTCAATCGTGTTAGGACCAGTAAATTTACCGAAGCCGTTAACCACATTCACTTTACGCATCTTAGCCATGCCGCCAAGACCGCCAGTCAGTTGGTTAATTACTTTTTCTTTCCACAGACGAACTTTATCGATGTCAGTCTGAGGTTCACCAAATACGATGCCGTGATCAGCAAGTGCTTTTGCTTCTTCAATAACTTTTGCTACGTGAAGCAGTGCTTTAGATGGGATACAACCCACGTTTAGACACACACCACCAAGAGTGCTGTAACGCTCGATAAGAACAGTGTCCAGACCTAGGTCTGCACAACGGAAAGCAGCGGAGTAACCAGCAGGACCGGCACCAAGTACTACTACCTGGGCTTTAATTTCTTTGCTCATTTTGACCTCTTGTAGTCATTATCCCTAACAGGCTGAGTGGGGTATTGATTTTATATGTTTAAGAGTGGTTCGTTTTAAACAGATGCTTTTTCAGACCGCCAACAGTTTACAGAGTTGTTAATGGTGTGAAAAGTAAATCAATTTAGCCTGTGAGCTGTACAACAATTCAATTTGGAAAAGCGATTTCTTAACTGAATTGTCAGATATTTCTATTAGCAGAGGCGGCTAATGCCGCCTCTGATGGATGCCAATTCTATTACAGAACCAGACGACGGATATCGCTCAGACAACCGTTCAGGTAAGTGATGAAGCGCGCACCTTCCGCACCATCGATCACACGGTGGTCGTATGATAGAGACAGTGGAAGCTGTAGACGCGGTTCGAACTCTTTACCGTTCCATACCGGCTTCATCTCTGACTTAGACACACCCAGGATACCCACTTCTGGCGCGTTTACGATTGGCGTAAACGCAGTACCGCCGATGCCGCCCAGGCTCGAGATAGTGAAACAGCCGCCTTGCATGTCAGCCGCAGTTAGCTTGCCTGCACGAGCTTTCTTAGAAACAGCCATTAGCTCTTCAGATAGCTCGTAGATGCCTTTCTTGTTCACGTCTTTAAATACAGGAACAACCAGACCGTTTGGCGTATCTACCGCGATACCAACGTTCACGTATTTCTTCAGAATTAGGCTCTCACCGTCTTCTGATAGAGAAGAGTTGAACGCAGGGAACGCTTCAAGTGCTTTAGCGACTGCTTTCATGATGAACACAAGTGGCGTGATCTTCATGCCAGTGTCTTTCTTCGCTTCAATCGCGTTTTGCTCTTTACGGAATGCTTCAAGAGCCGTGATGTCTGCGTTATCCCACTGTGTAACGTGTGGGATCATTACCCAGTTACGGTGTAGGTTAGCACCCGAGATCTTCTTAATGCGAGATAGCGGTTGAACTTCTGTCTCACCGAACTTGCTGAAGTCCACTTTTGGCCATGGTAGTAGACCAAGAGCGGCACCGTCGCCTTTGCCAGATGCTGCTGCACCAGACTCTAGACGCTTAAGAGCTTCTTTAACGTAGTTCTGAACGTCTTCTTTCAGGATACGGCTCTTACGACCGCTGCCTTTAACCTTGGAAAGGTTTACGCCGAACTCACGAGCTAGACGACGAACAACCGGAGACGCGTGAGCGTACTCGTCGTTCTCTTTGAAATCGCCTGTTGCTGCTGCCGCTGGAGCTTCTGCTTTAGGAGCCGGAGCTGCTGGTGCTGCTGCTTGAGCTGGAGCCGCTGCAGGTGCTGGAGCTGCGCCCGCTACTTCGCCTTCCGTTGTAGAGAAAATCATGATTAGTGAGCCAGTAGACACTTTGTCGCCAGCTGCAATCTTGATTTCTTTAACCGTACCAGCGAATGGTGCCGGCACTTCCATAGAAGCTTTGTCGCCTTCAACAGTGATCAGAGATTGCTCTTCTTCCACTGTATCGCCAACGGCTACCATGATTTCAGTCACTTCTACTTCATCGCCACCGATATCTGGAACGTTAACTTCTTTCGCTGCAGATGCTGCTGGAGCTGCTGCCGCTGGTGCTTCTACTGCCGCAGGAGCTGCTGCTGGAGCACCTGAACCTGCTACTTCGAATACCATGATTAGAGAGCCAGTCGATACTTTATCGCCTGCTGCTACTTTGATCTCTTTAAGCGTACCTGCGAATGGTGCAGGCACTTCCATAGAAGCTTTGTCGCCTTCTACCGTGATCAGAGATTGCTCTTCTTCGATGCTGTCGCCGATTGCTACCATGATTTCAGTAACTTCAACTTCGTCACCACCGATATCTGGTACGTGAACTTCTTTCAGTTCTGCCGCTGCTGCTGGAGCTGGAGCTGCTGCTGGAGCTGCTTCCGCCGCAGGAGCAGGTGCAGCTTCAGCTGCACCCTCGGCTTCGAAAATCATGATTAGAGAACCAGTAGAAACCTTGTCGCCTTCTGCAACTTTGATTTCTTTAACGATACCCGCTTGAGAAGCAGGCACTTCCATAGAAGCTTTATCGCCTTCAACAGTGATCAGAGACTGCTCTTCTTCAACCTTGTCGCCAACGCTTACAAGAATCTCAGTAACTTCAACCTCATCCGCACCGATGTCTGGTACATTAATTTCGATTGCCATTTCTTATCTACCTTCTTAATTAAGCGTATAGCGGGTTTGTTTTTTCAGTGTCGATGTCGAATTTCTTAATTGCTTCAGCAATTACAGACTTCTCAACTTCGCCACGTTTCGCTAGTTCAGTTAGCGCTGCTACGACTACGTAACCTGCGTTCACTTCGAAGTGACGACGTAGGTTTTCACGGCTGTCTGAGCGACCGAAGCCATCAGTACCAAGAACTTTGAAAGATTCAGCAGGGATGAATGCACGAACCTGCTCTGCGTAGTTCTTCATGTAGTCAGTTGCTGCGATAGCTGGCTCAGTACCCATTACTGTTTGAATGTATGGTACTTGCGCTTCCGCTTCTGGGTGTAGCATGTTGTAACGCTCTGCCGCTTGACCGTCGCGAGTTACTTCGTTGAATGACGTTACAGAGTAAACGTCAGATGCAACACCGTACTCATCGCTCAGGATTTGAGCTGCTTTACGTACTTCGTTCATGATAGTACCAGAGCTCATTAGCTGAACTTTACCTTTAGAACCTGTGTAAGTTTCCAGCTTGTAGATACCCTTACGAATGCCTTCTTCAGCGCCTTCTGGCATTGCTGGCATTGCGTAGTTCTCGTTCATTAGCGTTAGGTAGTAGAACACGTTCTCTTGCTCACCGTACATGCGACGGATACCGTCTTGCATGATGACCGCTACTTCGTAAGCGAATGTCGGATCGTAAGAGATACAGTTAGGAACTGTACCCGCCATGATGTGCGAGTGACCATCTTCGTGCTGCAGACCTTCACCGTTCAGAGTGGTACGACCAGCCGTTGCACCCAGTAGGAAACCACGTGCTTGTTGGTCACCTGCCATCCACGCCATGTCGCCAACACGTTGGAAACCGAACATAGAGTAGTAGATGTAGAACGGAATCATTGGCAGATCGTTTGTCGAGTATGAAGTTGCTGCTGCAACCCATGAAGACATAGCACCTAGCTCGTTGATACCTTCTTGCAGAACCTGACCTGAAGTCGCTTCTTTGTAGTAAGAAACCACGCCACGGTCTTCTGGTGTGTAAGTCTGGCCGTGCGGGTTGTAAATACCGATTTGACGGAATAGACCTTCCATACCGAATGTACGTGCTTCGTCCGCAATGATAGGAACAATGTTCTGACCAATGTTCTTGTTCTTAAGCAGAACGTTCAGTGAACGTACGAATGCCATCGTAGAAGAGATGTCACGCTTCTGCTCTTCTAGCAGAGGTTTGAACTCTTCTAGCTCAGGGATCACTAGTTCTTGAGTGAACTTAGGTAGACGCTTAGGCGTGTAGCCGTGTAGCGCTTTACGACGAGCGTGTAGGTATTCGTACTCTTTTGAACCTTCTTCAAGTTTCAGGTACGGAAGCTCTTTCACTGCTTCGTCAGTTAGAAGATCTTGTAGGCCTAGACGATCACGCAGGTGTAGTACGTGAGTCATGTCCATCTTCTTAACTTGGTGCGCGATGTTCTTACCTTCAGCCGCGTCACCCATGCCGTAACCTTTAACCGTCTTAGCCAGGATAACCGTTGGACGGCCTTTAGTGTCTGCCGCGTTTTTGTATGCCGCGTATAGCTTAGAAGACTCGTGACCACCGCGCTTAAGTGCGAAGATTTCGTCGTCAGTCATGTCAGCAACGAGTGCCGCTGTTTCTGGGTACTTACCGAAGAAGTGCTCACGTACGTATGCACCATCTTTCGCTTTGAACGTTTGGTAATCGCCATCGATGGTTTCGTTCATAAGCTGTAGAAGCTTACCAGTGGTATCTTTCGCTAGTAGTGAATCCCAGTTGTTACCCCAGATTACTTTCACTACGTTCCAGCCAGCACCTTTGAACAGACCTTCAAGTTCTTGAATGATCTTACCGTTACCCATGACAGGGCCGTCTAGACGCTGAAGGTTACAGTTGATTAGGAAACACAGGTTGTCTAGCTTCTCACGCGCAGCGAAAGAGATAGCACCACGTGATTCTGGCTCATCCATCTCACCGTCACCCAGGAACGCGTATACGCGCTGCTCAGAAGTATCTTTCAGGCCACGGCCTTCTAGGTACTTAAGGAAACGAGCCTGGTAGATAGAAGCGATTGGACCCAGACCCATAGATACGGTTGGGAACTGCCAGAATTCCGGCATCAGTTTAGGGTGTGGGTATGACGGGATACCTTTACCATCGACTTCTTGACGGAAGTTATCTAGCTGCTCTTCAGTTAGACGGCCTTCAACGAATGCACGAGCGTAGATGCCAGGCGAGATGTGACCTTGGTAGTAAACTAGGTCGCCACCATCCTTCTCGTTTGGCGCACGGAAGAAATGGTTGAAACATGTTTCGTAGAATGCAGCAGAAGACTGGAAAGACGCCATGTGGCCGCCCAGCTCAAGGTCTTTCTTAGATGCACGCAGAACGATCATGATTGCGTTCCAGCGGATGATGGAACGAATACGACGCTCAAGTGTAGTGTCACCTGGGTATGCAGGTTCTTGATCTGCTGGAATCGTGTTGATGTAGTTCGTCGTGATTCCAGTTGGCATGTCAACACCGTCCAGACGTGCTTTGTCCAGAACTTGCTCTAGTAGGAACTGAGCACGTTCTAGACCTTCTTCACGTACTACTGACTCAAGGGCGGCTAGCCATTCTTGAGTTTCCAGTGCATCTACGTCATGCTTCATATCAGACATGGCGATCTATCCTTCTGTTGGTTGGATCTATTAAACTTGCAAATCGTCGTTATGAGTCATTGCCCTGTTGCATCCGACGCAGAGAACGCTCGCGACGAGACTCTTCCCGGGTCAGATCCAACAATGTTTCTTCAATGTAAGCTAAGTGCGAATGAGACATTTCACGCGCCTTTTCAGGCTGTCCGGCAACGATCGCATCCACGATATTAGCTCTGTGTTTACTTACTTTCTCCACCGCTTCAGGGCGGCGACGTAATAGCTTAAAATTCTGCAGAATATTTTGCTCCAGCAACGGAGCCAGGCTGCGAACGATGTGCAGCAGCACCACGTTATGGGCCGCTTCCGTCAGGGCAATCAAAAATTGCATGACTTCCGCCGCTTCATCTTCCAGGTTCTTGCTCGACTGGGCGTTACTGATCCGCTCCAGACAGTGCTGGATACGCGCAAAATCTTCTTCGGTACCACGCAATGCTGCGAAATAGGCTGAGATTCCTTCCATCGCGTGACGCGTTTCCAGTAAATCCAGCTGAGTTTCAGAGTGGCTAGACAATAAATTTAGCAGAGGATCTGAAAAGCTCTGCCAAATGTTCTCGCTGACAAAGGTGCCACCGCCCTGACGACGGGTCAGGAGACGTTTGGCTTCCAGGCGTTGAATGGCTTCCCGAACGGATGGACGAGACACGTCGAACTGTTTTGCCAGCTCGCGCTCCGGTGGCAGTTGTTGCCCTGGAGAGAGTGTTCCTTCCACAATCAGCCGTTCTAACTCCTGTTCAATCACATCAGAAAGCTTAGGCTGACGAATCCTTTGATAAGCCATAATTTATTGTTCTTCTACTCGTGCAGGTAATTGGTAATACCAATTTTAAATTGACGGAGAAATTAACATAATTAAAACGTGACTGTCCAGCCAAAAATTGACCTAAATCATAGAACGGAACACAGCTCAACACTTTGATAACAAGTGGCTATTAAAACGGCAATATAATTGGTCAGACCAATTACAAAATGTATACGGATGGGGAAATAGCGGGCCAGAAACGACAGTAATGGGGAAGTTTTAAAGAAAAATGACGCTTTGGTTATTCCGCCCTCAATTCGTGCACTCGCCCCCTTTCTGAGGTCAAAATCGGCACAGAATGCGTTCCAACCTATCGACTGGTAATAAAAAACCGACCTATCAGAAGGTCGGCTTATTTCTAATTAATCTAGAGCTCAATTGGCTTCAAGATGCTCAACCATCAGCTGTAGTGATTGATTACCACGAAACTCATTGATGTCGAGTTTGTAAGCCAGGCGCACCGTTTTAACCGACGCATCCGGCCAGCGGCGCAAATCGACATTGAACGCAATACCATCCAGCATGATGTTGGTTGGGTGGCCTTTGAACAAAGGTTCCAGCATCAGTTTGAGGTGCTTTTCTCCCACCAGTTTCTGATGCAGCACTTTGAACTCGCCGTCGAACACAGGCTCGTTAAATGCCTGCCCCCACGGCCCGCCACTACGCAGCATCTCGGCAACGTGCATTGAAAACTCTTCCGGCTTCAGTTCACCGTCTGAGAGCACCACACCTTTCAGAGCGGCATCATCGAGATCCTGTTTCACCGCCAGATCAAATAGGCGGGCAAACCGCTCAAAGTTTTGCTCCTGAATCGTCAAACCGGCCGCCATCGCATGACCGCCAAATTTGAGGATCAGCCCAGGATTCTGAGTATCAATGCGATCGAGCGTATCGCGCATATGCAGCCCGGGGATTGAGCGACACGAGCCTTTGATCATTCCTTCGCCGCCATCGGCAAACGCAATTACCGGCCGGTGGAACTGCTCTTTGATTCGCGACGCCAGAATGCCGATGACGCCCTGGTGCCAGTCGCGCTGGAACAGCACCAAGCCATGCGGCAGCTCGCTGTTTTCACCGAACTGCAAGCGCTCACAAAACGCCATAGCCTCTTGCTTCATTCCCGCTTCAATCTCTTTGCGCGTCTGATTGAGTCCGTCCAGCTCGCTCGCCATACGCCGTGCAGCATGAATATTGTTGCTGAGCAGCAATTCCACTCCGAACGACATATCATCCAAGCGGCCTGCCGCGTTGATGCGTGGCCCGAGCGCAAAGCCAAAATCCGACGCCACCAGTCGGCGGGCATCCCGTTTGGCCACTTCAATCAGCGCCTGGATCCCCGGGCGCGCTTTACCGGCACGAATACGCTGCAGCCCCTGATGCACCAGAATACGGTTGTTCTCGTCCAGCGGCACCACATCGGCCACCGTCCCCAGCGCCACTAGGTCGATCAGTTCCATCAGTTTGGGCTCAACCATCCCCTGCTCGCTGAACCAGCCCGTTTTGCGCATGTGCACACACAGCGCCATCATCAGGTAAAATGCCACCCCCACCCCAGCCAGTGCTTTGGATGGAAACGCACAGGTCTGCAGGTTTGGGTTCACCATCGCATCGACTTCTGGCAATTCATGCCCTGGCAGATGGTGGTCGGTGACCAGCACTTGCAGCCCTTGCTGCTTGGCGTAGCGTACGCCTTCAATCGACGACACGCCGTTGTCCACCGTCATGATTACTTCAGCGCCCAGTTCGATGGCCTGATCGACCACCTCCGGGCTAAGCCCGTAACCGTCTTCAAAACGGTTGGGGACCAGATAATCGACGTTGTGCGAGCCCAGCATACGCAGCGCCAACACGGATAAGGCCGAACTGGTGGCACCATCGGCATCAAAGTCACCGACAATAATAATACGCCGTTGGTCTTTGATCGCCTCAAATAACAGTTCTACCGCAGCCTCAATCCCGCCTAACTGCTGGTAGGAGTGCAACGCTTTGGCCGCCTTTTCTAACTGGTCAGGCGAACGAATACCCCGGTTGATGTAAATGCGTTTTAACAGCGGATGGATGGTGTCAGGCAGCAGAGAAAGATCAGGTTCAGGACGACGTTGAATTTCTATCATAGGCGAAAGGGCCTCTCAGTAGAGGCCCGGGTTTCCTTATTGAGTTTGTTGCAGACGTTGAATCAGTTGCGCCGGTGGCAGGTAGCCGCCGACCATTTCCCCGTTCGGCATGAAGATCGCTGGCGTGCCGCTGATACCCAGCTCTCGTCCCAAATTATAATCGGCTTTGACGATCTGCTGACACTGCGCAAATTTGTCATTCTGTTCCGGCAGTTCACGTCGCGTTTTGGCCAGGTTCATCGCCTGTTTCGGATCGTCCGCACACCAGATAGCCGCCATCTGATCGGCCACCTGACCAGTGCCGCCCTGACGCGGGTAAGCCATATAACGAACCGTGATACCGAGATCGTTATAGCCTTGCATCTGGCTGTGCAGACGCGAGCAATATCCACAGGTAATGTCGGTAAACACCGTCACGGCAAATTTTTCTTTGTCCGCTTTGTATTCGATCACGTTGTCGCTCATCGAAGCGATTTTTTGGGCGTTGATCGGTGCCTGGCGCTTGGCCAACACGTCTTCGTAACCGCCCTGGTCATTCATCTGATACAGGGTGCCGGCGATAAAGAACTTAGCATCCGGTGACGCAAACAGCACGCCACCAGAAGTCTGTACTTCGACCATTCCGGCGATGTCTGCCGAGGTCACATCAATCACTTCCAGGCCTAACGGCGCAAAACGTTGTTGAAAAACAGATTTATCGATCGATGCAGTTTGAGCCTGAGCCGCTTGTGGTACTTCCGGGCTCACTTCTTTCGTTTCAGCATTGCAGGCCGCCACAAACAGTGGCAGCGCCAGCAGAGTCATTCGGCGTAATACGCTCATGAGATTTACCTTACTTCAGGCACGCGGATGGTGCTCGCTGTGAATTTGTTTAAGTCGTTCCGTTGCTACATGAGTATAAATTTGGGTCGTGGATAAGTCACTATGGCCCAGCAACATTTGCACGACGCGCAAGTCGGCGCCGTAATTGAGCAAATGGGTTGCAAACGCATGGCGCAACACGTGCGGTGACAGCGAGTCGGTATCAATCCCGGCGATCACTGCGTAATGTTTGATCCGATGCCAGAACGTCTGGCGTGTCATCTGGCGCGCGCGTTTACTGGGGAAGACCACGTCGGAGGTTTGCTCCCCGAGCAGGAAAGCGCGACCTTGTTCGAGGAAAGTCTCCACCCAATCAACCGCATTTTCGCCCATCGGAACCAGGCGTTCTTTGCCGCCTTTACCGATCACCCGCACCACCCCCTGACGCAGGCTGATGTTCTCCATGGTCAGGCTAACCAGCTCCGTCACCCGCAAGCCGGTGGCGTACAGCAGTTCCAACATGGCTTTGTCACGCAGCTCGACCGGATCGTTTGGATCCGGCGCGTCGAGCAAGGCATCCACCTGAGCTTCAGTAAGATCTTTCGGCAGACGCTTAGGCAGCTTGGGGCTGACCAGTAGCGCACTCGGGTCATCGGCGCGAACTTTCTCACGGTGCAGATACTGGAACAAACGGCGAATCGCCGAGAGCATTCTCGCCCGTGAGGTCTGTTTATAATCCTGATCCACCAGCCAGGTCTGATACTCCTGCAAACCGGACAGACTGATAAAATCGAGACGATAATGGTGCTTCTCCATCCACTGGAGCAACTTGAGCAAATCGTTACGATAGGACGCTAGGGTGTTTTCCGACAGACCCCGCTCCATCCACATGGCATCCAAAAACTGTTCAACGATCCCTTGGTCGGGAGACATGATTTCTGACACGGTGTACCTCGTTTCAAACAGCCATCAGGTTAAGACAGCAAGCCGTTGAAAGCTATAAAAAATCGTGCAACAACGTGATATTCACTGCAATCACGGCCAATTTATGGTTAGAATTCGCTAAAACTCATCACGATTAGAGAGAAGTATGAAGATCGGTCTTTTTTACGGTTCCACCACCTGCTATACCGAAATGGCGGCGGAAAAAATGCGCGCAATTATTGGCGAGGACTTGGTAGACATCCACAATGTGAAAGAAACACCTCTTACCCTGATGAGTGACTACGATCTGCTGATATTAGGCATCTCAACCTGGGATTTCGGCGAAATTCAGGAAGACTGGAGCGCAATATGGGAGCACATCGATGGCGTACCGTTAAACGGCAAGTCCGTCGCGTTGTTCGGCTTAGGCGATCAAGAAGGCTATGGCGAATGGTTTCTCGATGCGATGGGGCTGCTGCACGAGGAGATTCGCAAGACGGGCGCTAATATCATCGGCTACTGGCCAAACGATGACAGCTATCAGTTTGATGCATCAAAAGCACTGACCGCCGACGGCCGTCAGTTTGTCGGCCTGGCGCTGGACGAAGATTCCCAATATGAACTCAGTGATGAGCGCATCCAGACCTGGGTAGAACAGATCCTAATCGAGTATCACGACTCGCTTTAACTCCGAGACTGGCGCACGCACCTATTGGCTGCTCAGTGCGCCTTTATACCGTGACCAGTCAAACACCAGGCCCGGGTCGGTTTTGCGCAGCGGCGCGATATACTGATGTCCGGTGATCCGCGGCAAGGTGATCGCCGGATAGGCCAACATCAACGCCTGGGTCAGCTCATTCAGCGCCTGATACTGAGCGTCGCTGTACGCGACAAAATCACTGCCTTCCAGCTCGATACCTATCGAATAATCATTGCATCTATCACGCCCGGCAAATGATGAGGTGCCGGCATGCCAGGCTCTTGCACGAAACGGCACGAACTGCACCACTTCACCGTCACGGCGGATCAAACAATGCGCCGAGACCCGCAACGGATGGATCACGTTAAAAAACGGGTGCTCATCCGGGTTCAACCGGCCGGTAAAAAACTGTTCAATGTATGGTCCGCCAAACTGCCCGGGCGGCAAGCTGATGTTATGAATCACCAGCAAAGAAATATCCTGTTCATCACTGCGCTGATCATAAAACGGAGAAGGGACGTGTCTGGCATTGTGATACCAGCCGGCGTGATCAATCATACTGTTAGCCTTTACGCATTCATTTGTTGCTGATTTTATCCTGCCTGCGCTGAAATGCGAGATTAATGGCTGAATTTCGTCCCCACTCCGCGTATTATGCCCTCTCTGTTTAACCCGGTTATAGATTTGCGATGAAAGAGACACACAACAGTCAGGCGCGCCTGGACTACCTGAAACAGCAGCTTCCCAAGGAAATTTCCCGAGCCGTTACCGATGCGCTCAAAGAGGATTTGGGAGGCACGTTAGATCCCGCTGCGGACATCACCGCAAGTCTGATCCCAGCCGATGCCCACAACGTCGCGACCATCATCACCCGTGAGCACGGTATCTTCTGCGGGCAAGCCTGGGCCGACGAAGTCTTTCGTCAGTTGGGCGGCGAAGTCACTATCGACTGGCATGTTCAGGACGGTGAAGCGGTCATCCCTAACCAAACCTTATGCACACTGTCGGGTCCGGCACGCATTCTGCTCACCGGCGAGCGCAATGCCATGAACTTTATTCAGACCCTGTCCGGCTGTGCCACAGTGACTGCGCAATACGCCGCTCAGTTGCAAGGCACGCAATGTAAGTTGCTGGACACCCGGAAAACCATTCCAGGCCTGCGCAGCGCGCTCAAATACGCTGTCGCATGCGGCGGAGGGTTCAACCACCGTATCGGCGTATTCGATGCCTATCTGATCAAAGAGAATCACATCATCGCCTGCGGGGGAATCGCCCAAGCGATCAAAACCGCCAAACACCTTAACCCAGGAAAACCGGTTGAGGTGGAGACGGAATCATTGCAAGAGCTGAACCAGGCTATCGGTGCCGGGGCCGACATCATTATGCTGGATAACTTCAGTACCGATATGATGCGTGAAGCAGTGAAAATCAACGCCGGGCGTGCAGCACTGGAAAACTCCGGGAATGTCACCCTCGAGACACTGCGTGAATACGCCGAAACGGGCGTGGATTACATCTCGGTCGGCGCACTGACCAAACACGTCCGAGCGCTGGATTTGTCGATGCGCTTTCAGTAATCGCTGAGCGTTACTCAAAAAAGGAGCCAATGGCTCCTTTTTTGTTTGAGCCTGACCGAAAAATCCTGCAGCTGATATGTCTGTGGTCTCTCACCCTGCTCTACCTTGCTCGCGAACGGCACTTGAGGCGCTAGTCTTCCCGCCTTACCACATCTTACGCTCTGCGCCCACTGCGTTCCCAACAGCAAGGAGCAACCATGCGCACCGCCCATTCCGGATTTACCCTGATCGAACTGATGATCGTCGTGGCGATTATCGGTGTTCTGTCGGCCATTGCGGTACCGGCCTACAAAAGCTATGTCTCCAAAAGTGAGATGGCCTCAGGACTGGCGACAATAAAGTCCCTGATCACCCCAGCCGAGATCTACTATCAGCAGAACAGCTCACTCAGTGGCGCCAGCTTGACCAATGATCTCGGTATCTCTGCCGGGTCCAGCACACTGGGGACTGTCAGCCTCCTCTCATCCAACGATGGTCTGCGTTTTACCTTCAGCGACAGTTCAATCAATGGCGCCACCATTACCTTCAGTCGTGGTACCAGCGGCTGGGGATGTCAGGTCAGTGGGGCTGGCAACGACATCAAACCAAACGGCTGCTCGTGATGTCCGGTTCGTCTCTCGCCGCAGTGTTAAGTCAGGCGGGGTTACTCAACCGTCAGGATGGTGAAGCCCTCCACAACGCACTGCACGAGACACCCCACGCCGCCAATGCCCTGATGGCCCTGACTCATCTTGATCTCGGTCAGTTGGCGCATCAGATTGGCGAGCTGTTTGCTCTGCCGATAATCGAGCTGGCTGACTTCGATTATCAGTCCGTGTGTCAGCGGTTCGCCCTGCGCGAGCTGATATACCGTTATCAGGCGCTGCCGCTGGCCTACGATGCGCAGTGCCTGATTCTGGCGGTCGCAGATCCGTCAGTTAAAGAGGCCGAGAACGAATTCCGTTTTGCCACCGGACTGACGATAGAATACCGAATCGCCCGTGCAGACCATCTGCTGAGTGCCATTCGCCAGTTGTACGGCCGTCATCCAAGTCTGAGCACGTCAGCCAGCAAAGAGGTATCACAGGAAGAGCTGGCCGGGTTGGAAGACAACAGCGCAGCAGAACGCCAGGAAACCGACTTGTTGCGGGAAGATGACTCGCCCGTCAGTCGTTTCATCCACCAGGTTCTGCTGGATGCGGTGCAGCGACAGGCTTCCGATATCCATTTTGAGCCGTATGAACACCAGTATCGTATTCGCCTGCGTTGTGATGGCGTTCTGGTCGACAGCCCGCATTCGGTTAACCACCTCAGCCGCCGCCTGACGGCCCGGCTGAAGATCCTCGCCCGTCTGGATATCGCAGAGCGACGTCTGCCGCAAGATGGCCGCCTCAAGCTACGCCTCAGTGAACAACAGGCGATTGATATGCGCGTCTCGACGTTACCAACCCTGTGGGGTGAAAAAGTGGTGCTGCGCATACTCGATAATCAGGCCACGGCCCTACAGATCACATCGCTTGGGCTCAACGAGAAGCAGCAACAACTGTATCTTGGTGCTCTGAGTAAACCCCAGGGATTGATATTAATCACCGGCCCGACCGGCAGTGGCAAAACGGTGTCGCTGTATGCTGGCCTAAAACACATCAATACCAGCCAGGTCAATATCGCCACCGCAGAAGACCCGGTCGAAATCAATCTGCCGGGTGTCAATCAGGTTCACATTGATTCGGCGATTGGCCTCAATTTCGCGACTGCGCTGCGAGCTTTTTTACGCCAGGATCCGGACATCATCATGGTGGGTGAAATCCGCGACAGTGAAACCGCCCAGATTGCCGTGACCGCCGCGCAAACCGGACATCTGGTACTGTCCACGTTGCACACCAACTCCGCCGCCGAGACGTTAACCCGTCTGACGAACATGGGCATCGCGCCGTATCATCTTTCGGCTTCGTTGTCGCTGATCATCGCGCAGCGTCTGGTGCGCCGGCTCTGCCCCCACTGTAAGCGTACACACGCTCTACCTGAGTACTGGCAACATCAGCTCAATATCGCCCATTCCTGTTTTTCAGCTCATGAGCCCGGCTGCCCTCACTGTACCCATGGCTATTGTGGCCGAATTGGCGTGTATGAAATGATGCCATTGACGGCGCCACTGGCAGACGCGTTGATCGCGCGAGCCAGCAAACATGAACTGGAAACTCTGGCTGTGCAGTCGGGCATGCAGACACTGGTGCAATCGGCTGCGGATCTGCTGCGTCAGGGACACACCAGTCTGGCGGAATTGCAGCGCGTGTTGCACCTTTAAATCGGCAGCAATACGATGACACAACGCAATCCGCGTCAATCCTTAAGTTACTTTCGCTGGCAGGGGCGTGACCAGCATGGCCAAAAACGTGCGGGCTCTCTGCTCGCTGGCAGTGAAAGTGAGGTCCGCCGACATCTCAACGGGCAACACATCCGCTTAGCCCGGATTCGTCCATGTGCCCGGCCACTGCTGAGCCGGTTCACCACCCGGATCGCCTCTCGTGACATTACGCTGTTCACTCGCCAACTCGCAACCATGCTTTCCAGCGGCGTACCGATACTCGACGCTCTCAACCTGGTGCGAGATCATCATCGAAACCACGCAATGCAGGCCCTGCTCAATGGTGTGATTGGCCGGGTGGAAGCCGGCACCCCGTTGTCTGACAGTCTGCGCAGCGCCCTGGGCGCGTTCGATTCGGTGTACATTGCGCTGGTCGCCAGCGCCGAGCAATCCGGCCAGTTAAGTCGCATATTCTGCCGCCTGGCCAGCTACCGGGAAAACAGTGAGCAACTGCGGGCCAAAGTAATTAAAGCCCTGATTTACCCGGCCGTGGTCATCGCAGCCGCCGTGCTGGTCACTTATCTGATGCTGACCATGGTGATCCCAGAGTTCGAAGCCATGTTTCGCGGCTTTGGGGCCCAGCTGCCATGGTTCACACGTCAGGTCATTCATGCCTCAGAACTGATGCGCCAGGCCGGCCTGACGGCGCTCGCTGGCATTTTCCTGGCGATTCTGACACTCAACGCCTTACGCCGCCGCTCTAAGCGGCTGCGACGACGAAGCCATCAATGGGTGTTGAGCTTACCTGTATTTGGTGGGCTACTTCGCAAAGCGGCGCTGGCTCGTTTCAGTCGCACACTCGCCACCAGCTTTGCAGCCGGCGTCCCGATACTGCAATCTCTGCAGGGCGGCGCACGGACTTGCGGCAACCTGCATTATCAGTTCGCCGCCGAGCAGTTGTGTCACGACGCCGCAGCGGGTATTGCCTTGCATCATGCAATGCGTCGGCATCAGGTCTTTCCTGAGCTGATGATTCAGATGGTAATGATTGGCGAACAAGCGGGGCGTCTGGACGAGATGCTCAATAAAGTGGCCGACCTGTACGAACACGACGTCGAAAACAGCGTAGATAACCTGAGTAAACTGATTGAGCCCGTCTTGATCCTGCTACTCGGTGGGCTGGTTGGTGGTCTGGTGATCGCCATGTACTTGCCAATCTTTAATTTAATGAGCGTGTTAGGATAAGATTAGCGACAGACGACAAAATGTCGTATTTTTCTCCTCAAGACGACCAGCCTAACGGCGGACGTGCTTGTAAAGTGGCACGCAACTGAGTTTTTATATGGACATCTTTCACTTTTACCCGTGGCTGTTTCCCGTTTTCGCCACCGTATTTGGCCTGATCATCGGCAGTTTTCTGAACGTGGTGATCCATCGCCTGCCGCAAATTATGGAACGAGAGTGGCGCACGGAATGTGCCGAATCATTTCCGGAATACCAGCTGCCCATCCCAGAAGGCAAGCTGACGCTCAGTATCCCCGCTTCCCGTTGCCCGCACTGCCACGCTCCGATCCGGGTACGCGACAACATTCCCCTGCTCAGTTGGTTGCTCCTTAAAGGACGCTGCCGAACTTGTCAGGCGCGCATCAGTGCCCGCTATCCGTTAGTCGAGCTGCTGAGTGCCAGTTTGTGTCTGGCGATCAGTCTGCGGTTCGGTTTCAGCGATTATGCCATCAGTCTGCTGTTTTTCAGCTTTGTGCTGCTCGCGGCGACTTTCATTGATCTCGACACCATGCTGCTTCCCGATCAACTAACCCTGCCGCTGACCTGGGCCGGTATCGTTCTGGCACTATTGGGTATCAGTCCGGTGTCCTTGCAAGATGCCGTCATTGGTGCCGTCGCCGGCTACCTCTCGCTGTGGCTGGTGTACTGGGGGTTTAAACTGTTGACCGGCAAAGAAGGCATGGGGTACGGCGACTTCAAATTGTTGGCAGCGTTAGGGGCCTGGCTAGGCTGGCAGTCGTTGCCGCTGGTCATTCTGCTCTCTTCCGTGGTGGGCGTCATATTTGGCCTGCTGCAACTGAAATGGCAAAAACAGGGGATCGATAAAGCATTTCCATTCGGTCCGTATCTGGCGATTGCTGGCTGGGTCTGTATGATGTGGGGTTCTCAAATCATGAACCTGTATCTGTCGACACTATTAGGGCTGTAACTATGGCATTGGTAATCGGGCTCACTGGCGGTATCGCCAGTGGGAAAACAACGGTCGCAAACCTGTTTCGCGATCACTTTGGTATTGATGTTATCGACGCCGACGTCGTCGCCCGCGAGGTGGTCGAACCCGGCACACCAGGCCTGAAAGCCATCATCAAACGTTTCGGTGAAGATATTCTGACTCCGGAAGGCCTGCTCAATCGCGCGGCGCTGCGTGAAAAAATTTTTTCTGATCCGGCGGAGAAAAACTGGCTTAACCAATTGCTGCACCCGATGATCCGTCAGAAGATGCGTGATGATCTACAGGAAGTCAGCTCTGCTTACGCTTTACTGGTGATCCCGCTGATGGTAGAAAACGACCTGCAGAGCATGGCTGACCGAGTGCTGGTTGTCGATGTCGAAGAACACACACAAGTCGCGCGTACCATGGTGCGAGACGATGTTTCTGAGCAACAGGCCCGCGCGATCCTTCAAGCACAGGCAAGCCGCGAGCAACGTTTAGCCATTGCTGACGATGTGATTAAAAATGATACTGAAAACCAGAAACTTTTGCCTCAAATCACAAAATTACACCAAAAGTATCTGGCACTCTGTGGGAAAGATCTGTGAGAATAGAGGCATAACAACGTAAGGCTAACTCGATGACCACTCATTACTTTGAACATCCGCTAAACGAGAAAACACGCATGTATCTGCGCGTTGAGTCCCTGCTCAACCAACTGCACGTTTCGTCTCAGTTCACCGATGAGTTACAGCACTTACTGTTTTTCCGCTCTTTGTTCGATCTGCTGGAAATTTTTGAACAGATCCAGTTGAAAAGCGAACTGGCCAAGGACATTGAAAAACAACGCCAGACGTATCGCAACTGGCGCAATGTCGAAGGCGTGGATCAGGAAATGCTGGATCAGATCCTCAGCGAAGTGGACCAGGCCTACAGTGAGTTGATGGGCGCTGAACGATTTGGTCAGAGCTTCAAAGAAGACCGCTTTCTCAGCATGATCCGTCAACGATTCAACCTGCCCGGCGGCGCCTGTTGTTTCGATTTACCAGCGCTTCACCACTGGCTGCACCGCCCGGTAGAGCGCAAAATTGACGATGCCAGTCAGTGGATGCGCAGTCTGGAGCCTCTGGCCAACGCACTGGAGTTGTGGCTCAAATTGACCCGTGAGACCGGTCAGTTTCGTGCCCGGCAGGCACAAGCTGGCTTTTTCCAGAGCGATGCCGACGAAGCCAATATCCTACGTCTCAAAATCCCGGTCGAATATGGGGTCTACCCGATGATATCCGGCCACAAGAATCGCTTCGCGATCAAGTTTATGGATTTTGAAAGCGGTCAGGCCAGCACTCAGAATATTGAATTTGATTTAGCGGTGTGCGGTTAAACCGCTGGCGCCTTCGGTACGGTTGCAATTCCAAGCCGCTGCACCGACAATAACGCAAATTCTGCTATTGGATGGTATCCATGTCGAAAAAACAAACCGTGGTCAAATGCCCGCAATGTGGCGCCGACGTTGAATGGGGTGTGCAAAGCCCATTCCGCCCCTTCTGCAGCAAACAGTGTCAGATGATAGATTTTGGCGAGTGGGCAGACGAAGAGAAATCGATTCCCGGCGCTCCGGACATGTCCGACAGCGATGGCTGGTCAGAAGATCAGTAATCTCGTCATAAATAGGCTGATACCCGGTATCGGCCTTTTTTGTAGGCGCGGTTCACAAGTGCGCGGTATCTGTTACGCACAATAAAAAAACGGAGCCCTGGGGCTCCGTTTTTACGATGAGAACGCTAGTTATAGCATTACTTCTTAGCAAGTTTCTCTTTGATACGAGCAGACTTACCAGAACGCTCACGCAGGTAGTACAGCTTGGCACGACGTACTGCACCGCGGCGTTTAACTTCGATGCTATCAACGATTGGAGAGTGTGTTTGGAACGTACGCTCAACACCTTCACCGTTAGAGATCTTACGTACAGTGAAAGCAGAGTGAAGACCACGGTTACGGATTGCGATTACAACGCCTTCAAAAGCCTGTAGACGCTCACGCTCACCTTCTTTTACTTTAACCTGAACTACAACAGTGTCACCTGGTGCAAATTTAGGCAGGTCTTGTTTCATTTGCTCTTGCTCAAGAGCTTTGATGATGTTACTCATTTTTAAAATTCCTAGAATAAACTGATACTAAATAAAATAGGTTACTGGGTTCTGTGCTCTTTAATGAACTCAGCCAGTAATTGTTCCTGTTCGTCAGTCAGAGCTAGGTTTTCCAGGAGCTCTGGTCTTCTCAGCCAGGTACGGCCCAGCGATTGTTTCAATCGCCAACGACGAATGTCCTTGTGGTTGCCGGATTTGAGCACCGCAGGTACTTCAATCCCATCCAACATCTCAGGACGCGTGTAGTGAGGACAATCCAGTAAGCCATTGGCAAAAGAGTCTTCCTCTGCCGATGCAAAATCCCCCAGCACACCCGGAATGAACCGGGACACCGAGTCGATCAGCGTCATGGCTGGTATCTCACCACCCGTCATCACAAAATCGCCAATTGACCATTCTTCGTCAACTTCCGATTGAATGATGCGCTCATCTACCCCTTCATAGCGGCCGCAAATCAGAAGCAAGTTCTCATTTGTTGCCAGCTCCTCCACACCTTGTTGGTCGAGTTTACGACCTTGCGGAGAGAGATAAATGACTTTCGTCTTGCCCGGTGAGGCTTGTTTGGCTGCATCAATGGCGTCGCGCAAAGGCTGAACCATCATCAACATACCGGGGCCACCACCGTAAGGTCGATCATCGACAGTGCGATGTTTGTCGTGTGTGAAATCACGAGGATTCCAGCAATCAACCGACAAAAGACCTTTTTTTACCGCCTGGCCTGTTACTCCATAATCAGTAACGCTGCGGAACATTTCTGGAAAAAGGCTGATTACGCCAACCCACATTGTTCTGTCGCTCCGTTACTTGGAGTTAAAATCCAGGATCCCAGTCAACTTCGATCCGTTGAGCTTGGCGATCGACTTTTACGATCACTTGCTCTTCAAGGAACGGAATTAAACGTTCCTTTTGTCCGAAAGCATCTTTCAGATTCGCTTTCACTACCAGAACATCGTTCGAGCCGGTTTCTAACATGTCAGTCACCACGCCCAGATCGTAACCTTTCGTGGTCACAACCTGCATTCCGAACAACTCACGCCAGTAGAATTCATCTTCTGACAATTCAGGCAGTACCGCCGGGTCAATTGCAATTTCAAAGTTCGTCAACAGATGCGCGTCTTCACGAATATCCATGCCTTCCAGCTTAGCCACCATGCCTTTGTTATGGCGCTTCCAGCTTTCTACTTTGTACTCGACCCACTCGCCCTTATGGTTCACAAACCAAGGGCTGTAATCGAAAATGCTTTCAGCATTGTCTGTGAAAGAAAAAACTTTAAGCCAGCCACGAATGCCGTAAGTAGCACCAAACTTGCCTACGACGATTTTATCGCCTTGCTTGCTCATTGTTTCTTTACCTTCCATCGAATGTAAGCTATTCAATTAAGCCGCTTTTTGAGCGTCTTTAACCAGCTTAGCTACGCGGTCAGACAGAGATGCGCCTTGACCAACCCAGTGGTTAACGCGATCCAGGTCCAGACGTAGACCTTCTTCTTGACCTTGAGCAGTAGGGTTAAAGAAACCTACTTTCTCGATGAAACGGCCAGTTGCAGAATTGCGGCTGTCCGCTACTACGATTTGATAGAATGGACGCTTTTTAGCGCCGTGACGTGCCAAACGAATGGTTACCATATCGTCCTCTTTGCTTTCTCAAAAATAAAATTAACCCCATTAACCGCTCATTTTACTAAGCAATCTGGGGTCTCGTGCCAAAATAAAGCTCCGGAATTTTACTCTTATTCCGAAGCATTGCAAGGGATTTAGCTACTTTTTCACCAACATAAATCCGGATTTAAGTTTGTGATGTGGCTAACACCCTGAAAATAAACTTGGTGACGAATTCAGCGCCCTTCTCAGCGACCAAACGGGTTAAAACCACCACCGCCGCCCATGCCACCCATCATGCCCTGCATGTTGCGCATCATGCCTTTCATGCCACCTTTCTGCATTTTCTTCATCATCTTCTGCATTTGGGTGAACTGTTTCAGCAGGCGGTTGACGTCCTGAACCTGAGTTCCTGAACCGGCAGCGATACGTTTTTTGCGCGAGCCTTTGATGAGGTCCGGGTTGTGACGCTCTTTCATTGTCATCGAGCTGATGATCGCTTCCATCTGTTTAAAGACTTTGTCATCGACTTTGTCTTTCACATCCGATGGCAATTGCGACATGCCAGGCAGCTTATCCAGCATCCCCATCATGCCACCCATGTTTTGCATCTGACCTAACTGCTCACGGAAATCTTCCAGATCAAAGCCTTTCTTCTCTTTGAACTTCTTGGCCAGTTTTTCCGCTTTTTCCTGGTCAACGTTGCGCTGCAGATCTTCGATCAGTGACAGCACATCGCCCATGCCCAGAATACGCGAGGCAACGCGATCCGGATGGAACGGTTCCAGAGCATCGGTCTTTTCACCCACCCCCAGGAACTTGATCGGTTTGCCTGTGATATGACGCACCGACAGCGCAGCACCGCCGCGGGCATCACCGTCTACTTTCGTCAGGATCACACCGGTCAGTGGCAGTGCATCACCAAACGCTTTCGCCGTATTGGCCGCATCCTGACCTGTCATGGCATCGACCACAAACAGCGTTTCCACCGGGTCTATCGCCGAGTGCAGCTGCTGGATTTCCGCCATCATCTGCTCATCCACCGCCAGACGACCTGCGGTATCGACCAGCAGCACGTCATAGAACTTTTTCTTGGCGTGATCGATGGCAGCGTTCGCAATGTCGATCGGTTTCTGATCCGGTGACGATGGGAAGAAGTCCACCCCCAGATCATTGGCCAGTGTTTCGAGCTGTTTGATCGCCGCCGGGCGATACACGTCTGCCGACACCACCAGCACTTTCTTCTTATCACGCTCTTTCAGTAACTTAGACAGTTTACCGACCGAAGTGGTTTTACCGGCCCCTTGCAAGCCCGCCATCAGAATCACCGCAGGCGGCTGCGCCGCCAGGTTCAGTGCTTCGTTCGACTCGCCCATCACGGCTTCCAGTTCCGCCTGAACGATCTTGATGAACTCTTGCCCCGGAGTCAGGGATTTCGACACTTCCACACCGACGGCGCGCTCTTTCACGCGCTTGATGAACTCACGTACAACTGGCAGCGCGACATCCGCTTCCAGCAGCGCCATGCGTACTTCACGCAGGGTGTCTTTGATGTTCTCTTCGGTCAGACGACCTTTACCGCTGAGATTTTTCAGCGTTTTGGATAATCGATCCGTTAAATTCTCAAACATACTTCTCTCTTCGCTTATAGGCGATTATTGATGCGAGTATACCTTAGCCAGCGGGTGCTGGACACCCGTTATAACAAAGCAAACTTGTTTTGATCTCTCATCTAGCACAATTGGATCTGGATCGAACATAGCCCAAGCGCTTGATGCAAGG
This sequence comes from Vibrio sp. V38_P2S17PM301, assembly GCF_009904845.1. NCBI lineage: Bacteria > Pseudomonadati > Pseudomonadota > Gammaproteobacteria > Vibrionales > Vibrionaceae > Vibrio > Vibrio sp. V38_P2S17PM301. The sequence continues at coordinate 122,855 of NZ_WXWO01000013.1, forward strand.
TATAATTCGACAATTCACCCAACAGTTTTACGAGAGAAATGGACACCTTAATCGCTGTTGTTGCTGCCATGCTGTACGTGCTGGCGATTGCAACCATAGTTCCGGGTCTGGTGCATCAGACCGGCATCCGAGCCAAAACCGTACTGGTCAGTGCCACGCTTGCTCTTGTGTTTCATGCCTGGCTACTGAGTGATCTGATCCTGGAAGGAACCGGGCAGAATCTGAGCATTCTCAATGTCGCCTCTCTGATCAGCTTTATCATTTCCGTCGTCATGAGTGTTGCGATGCTCAAAACACGGTTGTGGTTCCTGCTGCCTGTGGTTTACAGCTTTGCGGCCATCAACCTTTCCGCCGCGACATTTTTACCCAGCACCTTCATCACGCATCTGGAAACCAATCCGAAACTGCTGATCCACATTTCTCTGGCGCTGTTCTCTTATTCCACCCTGACCATCGGTGCGTTGTACGCTCTACAGTTGGCATGGCTGGATTACAAACTCAAAAGCAAGAAAGCGCTGGCGATCAATCCTAACCTGCCTCCTTTAATGATGGTGGAACGTCAGCTTTTCAAGATCATTCTGATCGGTACGCTTTTGCTGACCGGGACTCTGGTAACAGGCTACGCCTTTGTTCAGGATATGTTCGCGCAGGGCAAAGCCCACAAAGCGATCCTGTCGTTTATCGCCTGGATCGTCTATTCCATCTTGCTGTGGGGGCACTATCAGAAAGGCTGGCGTGGCCGCAAGGTGACCTGGTTTGCCGTCGCGGGGGCGACTCTGCTGACACTGGCCTACTTCGGCAGTCGCTTTGTCCGCGAGATCATTCTGACCTAACCCATTGAGAGAAGGTGCATAAAATGCACCTTTCTTTTACAATACCTACCCCGGCTAGCGAGATTGACATCATGACCTCGTTCGGTCATAACTTAACCAGGACATTTTAAGGATAACGTAAGTTTTGGAAGACATTTCAACGGGTATTTTGTTTGCGATTCTGGCGTGTCTTATCGTCATTTCCGGCTACTTTTCAGGTTCAGAAACCGGCATGATGTCTCTGAACCGTTACCGTCTTAAGCACCTGGCCAACAGTGGCCACAAAGGCGCCAAACGCGTCGAAAAAATGCTCGACCGACCTGACCGCCTCATTGGCCTCATCCTTATCGGCAACAACCTGGTTAACATTCTCGCCTCAGCCATTGCCACCATTCTTGGTATGCGCCTCTACGGGGATATTGGGGTGGCGATCGCCACTGGTGTCCTCACCCTGGTGATCCTGGTGTTTGCCGAAGTGACCCCAAAAACGCTGGCGGCGCTGTACCCGGAACGGGTCTCTTACGCCAGTAGTGTTCTGCTTTCGCTGCTGATGAAACTTTTGTCGCCACTGGTGTTACTGGTCAACTTCATCACCAACGGTTTTATTCGCCTGCTGGGCGTTACTGCGGATCATGGTGGCGCTGACCACCTGAGTTCGGAGGAACTGCGGACCGTCGTTAATGAAGCCGGTGGCCTGATCCCGCGTCGTCACCAGGACATGCTGATCTCGATCCTCGATCTGGAGCATGTTACGGTCAACGACATTATGGTCCCGCGTAACGAGATCACCGGTATCGACATCAATGACGACTGGAAATCGATTGTGCGTCAGTTGACCCACTCACCACACGGCCGCATCGTGCTCTACCGTGACCAAATAGACGAAGCGGTGGGTATGCTGCGTCTGCGTGAAGCGTATCGTCTGATGTTGGAAAAAAATGAATTCAACAAAGAGACACTGCTGCGCGCCGCCGATGAAGTGTACTTCATTCCGGAAAGCACACCGCTCAATGTCCAGTTGCTCAAATTCCAGCGCAACAAGCAACGAATTGGTCTGATTGTCGATGAGTATGGCGATATCAACGGGTTGATCACTCTGGAAGACATTCTGGAAGAGATCGTTGGTGAATTCACCACCTCCATCGCACCAAGTTTGTCGGATGAAATCACCCCACAAGGCGATGGCAGCTTCCTGATTGAGGGCAGTGCTAACATTCGCGATATCAACAAAGGTTTGAAGTGGAAACTGCCCACAGACGGACCACGCACCCTCAACGGTCTGATTCTCGAACACCTGGAAGACATTCCCGAGAGTCACCTCAGTGTGCAGGTGTCCGGCCATCCGATGGAGATTGTTGAGCTGGAAGAGAACCGCATCAAACTGGTGCGCGTCTTCCCGAAACGGCCGAAGAACAAACACTGACCAGCCGTGCAAAAAAAGCCCTGGACATCTTGCCAGGGCTTTTTTGTTCTTCTGCTGCTCAGTCGACTTTCAACTCTTTGAGCATGCTGTCCGGCAACGCCAGTTCGTCATTCCGGTTGACGGCGATCCCGCTGCTAATCACACTCTGAGCGATCTGTTGCGCTTCCTGCAGTGAATGCATTGCGGCGGTACCACACTGGTACTCGTTCAACTCCGGTATCTTATTCTGGCTCTCCACTTTCAGGACATCCTGCATAGCTGCCAGCCAGGCCTGCGCCACACGCGACTCGTCCGGGGTGCCAATCAAACTCATGTAAAAGCCAGTGCGACAGCCCATCGGCGAAATATCGATGATCTCCACGCCATCGCCATTGAGGTGGGCACGCATGAAACCTGCAAACAGATGCTCTAGAGTGTGGATCCCACGTTCCGACAAAATATCCTTATTCGGGATGGTGAATCGCAGATCGAAGACCGTGATCGTGTCGCCTTTTGGTGTCTGCATGGTTTTCGCCACGCGCACCGCCGGGGCATGCATCCGGGTATGATCCACAGTAAAACTATCGAGTAACGGCATTGTCCTTCTCTCCCTGTCCGTATTGACCACTGCTGATATCAGAAAAACCAGCTTCGGTTGTCTTCCAGCTCCTGGCGGCACTGTTTCAGTTGCCAGCCATAATCTTTGGCCTGTTTTTCCACTTTCCTTGCCACCCGCTTCAACGACGGTTTGGCATTGTAGGTTTTGCGCTTATAGCCCCCCCGACCTTCATGATAGGCCAGATACTGGTTATACGGGTCCCACAATGAAACCCCCAGTTGGCGCCGGGTCTCTGTGGTGTACCAGCCAATAAACATCAGTGAGTCATCAAAGTTGCTGCGCGAGCCGCCAGTTCCGGTCGCATCCTGGAAATCGTCCCAGGCTGGATCCTGTGCCTGAGCGTACCCGTACGCGCTACTGACCCGGCCCCAGGGGATAAACCCCAGCAGGTAATCTTTAGGCGGCTTAGCATCGTGACGGAAACTGCTCTCCTGTTTCACAAACGCCATCGCAACATTTATCGGCGTGCCCCACTGCTCCTGCATCGCTAATGCATCTTCATACCAGGACGGCTTTTCGCGGAAAATCTCGCAGATGTTGTTCTGTTGCTTAGGCGGCGCAGTGGCACATCCGGTCAACATCAGGCTCACCAGGCCGGCAACAGCGCATTGAATCGGCGAGATTGTCATCTTATTCCCTTATTTCAGATAAGCAAAATAATCGCTTAAGAACTCATCAAAACTCTGTGTGTCGGCGTCTTCCGCCGCTTTCTGTTTCACACGCGACGCAATGACTTCCTGCTCCATGTGCGATTCGCTGTACACCTTGTACTGATGCGCCAGATGATGCTGACGGTACTCTTTACCCAGCGAACAGCCCACGCCTCCCAGTCCGCCCAGCTCCTTGGTCAGCTCCAACAGCTGCGCTGAAATGGTCAGTTGTGGGTTATCAATCCATTGCTCCAGCTTGTCACACACCGCCTGATAGTCATCAGTGCCGTGCGCAGCGTCCATGTGCTGCGCAATACGCCTCAAATCAGCAAACACCCGTTTGGCCCACGTCTGCAACGTCAGACGCTCACCGTCGCAGCCAATCTGCAGCTCCAGACCAGGCTTGCGGCCTTCGAGTATCACTTTGTTCCAGTTGTCCCGCCAACAGGCTTGCTCACAAAAGTCCATTGGATCTGAGTCCGACAGCACCGCCCAGGTCAGGAACAGATCAAGAAAGCGCACCTGCTCAGGCGTGATACCCACCGGGCTGAAGGGGTTCACATCCAGTGAGCGCACTTCAATGTATTCCACTCCGCCACGCGCCAGCGCTTCCGACGGTTTCTCTCCGCTGCGCGCGACACGCTTCGGCCGGATTGGCGCATAGAGTTCATTTTCAATCTGCAGCACATTAGTATTGAGCTGGCGGTATTCGCCGTCCACTTTGACACCGATTTGCGCAAATTCATCCGAGGGGGTCCGGATCGCCTGATTGAGCCCTTGCAGGTATTCATCCAGGCTGTTAAAGCCGATTTTCAGCGCGCTCTGGGCATGGTTGGTGTAGCCCAGATCACTCAGGCGCAGTGACGTAGACTGCGGCAGAAACAAGGTCTTGCCGATATGTTCAAACGGCAGTCGGGTTTCGCGACCCTGAATAAACGACGGACACAATGCCGGCGATGCGCCAAAGAAAAACGGGATCAGCCAACCAAAGCGGTAGTAGTTCCGAATCAGACCAAAGTATGCCTGGGAGCGGGACACTTCACGCTCATGCTCGCTTTGCTCACCAAACAGCGCATCCCAGAAACTCTCCGGGAAGGAAAAATTGAAGTGCACCCCGGAAATAATTTGCATCAGACTGCCGTAACGGCGTTTGAGACCTTCACGGTACAGGGTTTTCATTTTCCCTGCGTTGGAGCTGCCGTACTGCGCTAAGTTAATGTCGCTTTCATCACCGACATAACACGGCATCGACAACGGCCACATTTTCTCATCCCCCAGCTTGGTCTGGGTAAAGTGATGAATGTCTTCCAACTGGGCCATTAAAGTGTCGATATCGCGTGATACCGGAGTAATAAATTCCAGCAGAGATTCAGAAAAGTCCGTCGTAATCAGGTCATTACTGTATGCCGATCCCAACCCCTGTGGGTGAGGTGTCGTGGCCAGTTTGCCGTCTTGTTGGTATCGCAGAGTCTCTCGCTCTACACCACGGCCAAACTGTTTGAACACTTGCGGGTGTTGGGCGACGACCTCGAGTCGTGCAGCAAAATCAGTCAAAATGAGGTTCGCTTATTATCTGTGCCTGAAGGCTGACTTTCAGGCAGGCTTTGGGTCAATTCGAGGGCAAGCGCTTTTGCCCTCTTTGCACATTCTCTAATTTATGAGGCTACTGGCTCATGATTTCAAGATCTTCCACCGGAATATCCAATTTTTCTAACTGTGGACGTAAGCGCTTTGCATCACCGACGACAATAATTTGATAATCCTTCGGATTAAACCACTTTTTCGCCAGTTGATTGAGCGTCGCTTTGTTCACGCTCGCCACTATCTGGTTGCGCTGTTGCAGATAGTCCGGATCGAGGCTGTACGTCAGGATATTACTGAGCAACTGCGCTTTCTGTGACGGTGTTTCATAACTCAACGCTTCTTGTTGACCGATGGCAAGGCGCATAAATTTCATCTCATCATCCGTCATTCCCTGTTCGCTGTAACGGGCCATCTCTTTACGCAGCTCCTCAATCGACGCCACCGTTGCATCCGCTCTGACCTGAGCATCAAACACCACGGCCCCGACCTCTCGGTTTGCAGCGTAATACGCGCCAGCGCCGTACGTGTAACCTTTATCTTCACGCAGATTCATGTTGATCCGGCTGTTGAAGTTGCCAGCCAGATTGAAGTTCGCCAGGCGCGTCTGGAACACTTCACCCGTGGCATCAAACGGCAAGCCCTGACGCACAAAACGCACCACCGACTGCGGCGCATCAGGTTTGTCGACCAGATAAATACGCTGCTCGCCAAGTGGCTTGACGCTCGCTGGGCCATACAGCGAAGACGGCTCACCTTTTCTGGCCGAGAAGAATTGCAGCGCTTTCGCCACCGACTTTTTACTGATGTCACCCACTACCACTATTTGTGCTCCGTTTGGGGTATAATTCTGACGATAGAACGCTTTGACGTCTTCGAGCGTCAGGCTGCTGATCGACGCCCGGGTGCCGTCGCTGGTGCGGGCGAAAATCGAGTTGCCAAACAACACTTCACGTGTAGCCTGTGAGGCCAGCCAGCTCGGTTTCTGATGCTGATATACGACACCTTCCAGCATCTGACGTTTGACACGCTTGAAGTCCTTTTCGTTGAACACAGGCTTGAACAGCATTTCTTCGACTACCGCCAACGTCTCGCTGACGTGCTTCTTGAGGCTGGAGACACTCAGCGTGGTGGCATACGGACCAGCGTCAATACTGACCACACTGCCCAGTTTATCCAACTTGGCCTGAAGTTGTTCAACACTGTGCTCCGTGGTGCCTTCCTGCAACAAAGACGCCGTCAGGTTGGCCAGCCCTTCTTTGCCTTGCGCGACTTGGCGCTCTCCTGCCGGCAGACGGAACTGAATCTGTACGGTGGGCGTTTCTGAGCTTTGCGTTCCCAGCACTTCAGTCCCATTAGCCAAATACAACTCGTACAACTCCGGCATGGTGGCTTTGACTGGCTCAGCCACCGCTGGCATCACCGCGCGGTCAAAATCATCGCTGACTTGACGAAAGTTGAGTTGATCATCACGGATTTTTTGATACTCGGGCAAACTGCGCGGCGGCGTGACAAAATCAGCTTTACGCACAGCAAAGTCGGTTTTACCACGTGGGACAACGCTCAGCGTTACTTTCGGATGACCATTAAGGAAATCTTGATAAGCCGCCATGACTGAGTCTGGCGTAACGGCGCGAATTTGATCCAATTTGGCCTGCAATCGATCAGGTTGGCCATAAAACGTCTGGTTGGACGCCAGTTGCGTCACTTTGCCTCGAACACTCTGCAGCGCAAACACAGCATTGGCTTCCGCCATACCGGAGATTTGCTCCAGCCGGTCGTTGTCCACTCCTTGTTGGGCAAAACCGCTGAGCGTTTGCATCACTTCATTGTACAGCGGTTTGAGCTGGCCTTTTTCCCCTGACGGCGCCATGGCATAGACGTAGAAATTACACGCCAACTCGGCGCAGTCATGAAACGCACCGGCGTCGACCGCTTTCTGCGTTTTGACCAGCTTCTGATACAACAAACTGTTGGCGCCATTTCCGAGGACATTCGCCAACGCGTCCAGCGACGCCTGTGTTTCCTCACCACGATAGGTAGTCGGCCACCCAATCAGCACCATTGGCTGCTGAATGCGATCTTCCATCGTCACGTAACGATCGTTGGGTAAAACGGCCGGCTGTTTCGGTGCGTTATCCACTTGTGGCCCTTTTGGAATAGAACCAAAGTATTTGTTGACCCATGCCAGCGTCTGCTTGATATCAATGTCCCCACCAATCGACAACACCGCGTTATTGGGGCCATACCAACGCAAGAAGAAAGCTTTAAGATCATTCACATCCACCCGATCCAAATCTTCAACGTATCCGATGGTCTGCCAGGAATACGGATGTCCTTCCGGATACATGGCTTCGGCCATTTTCTCCCACATGGTGCCGTAAGGCCGGTTGTCAAAATTCTGTGCGCGTTCGTTTTTCACCGTATCACGCTGAATTTCAAATTTGCGCTGTGAGACGGCATCCAACAGGAACCCCATGCGATCCGATTCCAGCCATAACATTTTTTCCAGTTGGTTAGATGGCACGGTTTCGAAATAGTTAGTCCGGTCGCGGTTGGTGGTGCCGTTGAGCGTCCCACCCGCTTCGGTGATCAGTTTAAAGTGTTGCTGATCGCCAACGTGCTTCGAGCCCTGGAACATCATATGCTCAAAAAAGTGAGCAAAGCCGGACTTTCCGACTTCTTCCCGCGCCGAGCCGACATGATAAGTAACATCAACATGCACCAGCGGATCAGAATGATCGGGAGACAAAATGACCGTCAGGCCGTTCTCCAATTGATATTTCGAATAGGGAATCATCACCTTACCCGGCTGGGCAGGGACGTTTTCCACCAAAGTGACGCCTGATGGCAATGAAGATGAGGCGAGCGAGGTAGGGGCGTCAGAATTCGAGCATCCGTACAGAGCGATAACAGAAAACGCACCAAGCCAGAATTTCCTCATGACTTCTCCTTAAAAAAAACCGTAATACACAGCGGCAAGCGCACCATAACGCAGCGCTTTACCGACAAAAATCAAAATCAGACTCGGCACAAAACGCATTCTGAGCCAGCCCGCAGCCAAACACAGCGGGTCGCCCACAACGGGCAGCCAACTGAGTAACAGAGACCAGTAGCCGTACTTATTTAACCAATACAGAGCTTTATGACCATGTTTTTGGTCTTGAGTTCGATTGGGTAGCCACCAACCTAACCAGTAGTTGGTCAGACCGCCGAGCGTGTTACCTAAAGTCGCGGTCAATATCACCCAGCCGGGAGCATACTGATGAAGAGATAAGGTGACGATCAGCCCCGCTTCCGAGCCACCGGGTAACAGAGTCGCACTGAGAAATCCGCTGAAAAAGAGTACCCACAAAGCCGAATCCGAGAACCACAGCGCCATGTTCTCAAATCCGGCGTTGAACGCCTCAATCATTGCATTTTGAGCAATAGCTTTCCGCGGGTGCGGCCGGACTCAATCTGCTCATGAGCCTGAGCCGCCTGTTCGAGGGGATAGATATGTTGAATTTCCGTTTTGAGCAGGCCAACACTGACCATATACAGCAAGGTCTCCATTTGCTCTGGATTGGGGTCAACCAACATGCCGGTCGCCTCAAAACCGAGCAGTTTGGCTTTTTCACAAATCAACTCTGCTGTCAGCGTCGGCACCGTCACTACGCGGGCCTCGTCTTTGAGGCATTTCAGCGCGTCCAGTGCTGCGTCCCCACCGACCAGGTCGATGAGTACGTCCACATCACTAAGGCGCTCTGACACCGGGGCAAACTGATAGTTGACCGCGTGAGCGCCGAGTGTCGCCAGATAGTCGAGATTGCGTTCGCTGCAGGTAGTGTAGACTTCTGCTTTCGCAGCTACGGCGATTTGAACCGCCAGATGCCCGACACCACCCGCGCCCGCCAGGATCAGTACCCGGTCGCCTTCTTTGACCTGCGCTTTGTTCAGCGCCTGCGCCGCCGTTTGTCCGGCCAATGGCAGCGCCGCGGCAGCCTCCAATGTCACCGCGTCCGGTACACGGCTCAGCGCCTGACTGGGTACCGCGACATACTGACTGTACCCCCCTCCGGTCAACGGGAAACCAATGAAGCCCGCCACGTTGTCTCCGAGGGCAAAACGAGTCACGCCCTGTCCCACGGCAATCACTTTGCCCGCGACATCGTAACCCGGAACCCAAGGCAGTTTGTCCTTATTCTGCGCTGCTGCCCAGCCCAAACCTGCACGGGTCTTCACATCAATCGGATTGACGCCTGCAAATGCGACCTGGATCAGCACGTCTCCCGGCTGCGGCTCGGGTGTCGCAGAAGTTTGAAGGGCCAAGACATCACTGCCGCCAAATTGGGTAATCGCAATCTGCTTGTTTTCCATTTTGTTATTCCCTGTGCAAAAAGAAAAAGGGATGCGAAAGCATCCCTTTGAATATATAACATTTATCACCATTACGTGAATGGGCTTGGTGACAATTTCACCGACAATTTACCCAACCAGCGCCAGCAAAATACCGGCGGCCACGGCCGACCCCAGCACCCCGGCTACATTCGGCCCCATGGCGTGCATCAACAGGAAGTTCTGTGAGTTGGCTTGAAGGCCCACTTTATTCACCACCCGCGCCGCCATCGGCACTGCGGAAACCCCAGCCGCCCCAATCAGTGGGTTAATGTCTTCTTTGGAGAACTTATTCAGCAGTTTGGCCATTAAGACCCCAGCCGCCGTACCGATACTGAACGCCACTGCGCCCAGCGCCAGAATACCCAGCGTTTCCAGGTTGAGGAACTTATCCGCTTGCAGTTTCGATCCCACGCCGAGTCCGAGGAAGATCGTCACAATGTTGATCAGCTCGTTTTGTGCTGTTTTGGACAATCGCTCCACCACACCCGCTTCGCGCATCAGGTTGCCAAGACAGAACATGCCAACCAACGGGGTCGCCGACGGCAGAAACAGAATGGTCATCAGCAACACCGCCAGCGGAAACAGAACTTTCTCCATTTTGCCGACGTGGCGCAACTGCGCCATCTGAATCTTACGCTCCTGCTCATTGGTCAGCGCTTTCATGATGGGGGGTTGAATGATCGGCACCAGCGCCATGTAACTGTACGCCGCCACGGCAATCGCGCCCAGCAGCTCCGGCGACAACCGGCTGGCAAGGAAAATCGCCGTCGGGCCATCCGCCCCCCCGATGATGGCAATCGAAGCCGCGTCCGCCATACTGAACTCCATACCAGGCACGTAGTTCAGCAAGATCGCACCAAACAGGGTGGCAAAAATGCCGAACTGCGCCGCCGCGCCTAACCACAGGGTTTTCGGGTTAGCAATCAGTGCGCCGAAATCGGTCATTGCGCCAACGCCCATGAAGATCAGCAGCGGGAACACTCCTGACTCAATCCCCACATGGTAGACGTAATAGAGCAAGCCTCCCGGTTCCGTGAATCCGGCATTCGGGATGTTGGCCAGTATCGCACCGAACCCGATCGGCAACAGCAACAGAGGCTCAAAACCTTTGCGAATCGCCAGAAACAGCAACAGACAGCCCACCAGAATCATACAGATCTGGCCAAGCTGGAAATTGGCGATACCCGTTTCGCGCCACAGGGTCAATAATCCGTCCATGATGATCCCTTACGCTAAGCTCAGCAGTGGTGCGCCAACCGTGACGGAATCACCCTCTTTGACATGCAGATCCTGCACGACACCGCCCCGCGCAGCGCGCACTTCGGTCTCCATCTTCATCGCTTCGAGGATCAGCAATACGTCGCCTTCCGCAACCTGCGCCCCGGCCTGAACATTCACTTTGAAGATATTACCCGCTAACGGAGCCGGTACCGCTTCGGCACTGCTGGCCACCGCAGGTTGAGCCGCAGCGGCGGTTTGCCCTGCTGGCATCACTGAGGTCAGTTGCCCCTGAGGCCCCACTTCGACGTCGTACACCTGACCGTCGACTTTGACACTGTACGTTTCAATGCCACCTGCAGGCTTTGCAACTGGCGCCGCAGCCTGCTGCGCCGATTCCAGAGTAGGAGCCGGCTCAAACGCCTGCGGATTGTTGCGGTTCTTAAGAAACTTCAACCCCACCTGCGGGAACAGCGCGTAGGTCAACACATCATCCACCACATCCTCGGCCAGCGAAATGCCCTCGGCTTTGGCTTTGGTCAACAGATCGTCCGTCAACATATCCAGCTCAGCCGTCAATAAGTCCGCCGGACGACAAGTGATCGGCTCCGCCCCATCCAGCACTTTCGCCTGCAGCTCTTGATTGAGCTCAGCTGGCGCCGCGCCGTACTCGCCTTTCAATACGCCGGCAGTTTCTTTGGTGATGCTCTTATAGCGCTCACCGGTCAGCACGTTAATCACCGCCTGAGTACCGACAATCTGCGAGGTAGGAGTCACCAACGGGATGAAACCCAAATCCGCACGCACGCGTGGGATCTCTTCCAGCACTTCGTCAATACGATCCGCTGCGCCCTGCTCTTTCAACTGACTTTCCATGTTGGTCAGCATCCCACCAGGCACCTGAGCAATCAGAATACGTGAGTCGACCCCTTTCAATTGACCTTCAAACTGCGCGTATTTTTTGCGCACATCACGGAAATAGGCCGCAATCGGCTCCAGTTGATCAAGTTTCAACTGCGTATCACGCTCCGTCCCTTCCAGCATCGCGACCACCGTTTCGGTTGGTGTATGGCCGTATGTGCTGCTCATGGAGGAAATTGCGGTGTCGAGGATATCCACACCCGCTTCTGCCGCTTTGACCGCCGTGGCTGTCGACAGCCCCGTCGTCGCATGGCAATGCAACGCGAGCGGAACCGCACACGATGCTTTGATCCGGGTGATCAACTCTTCCGCTTCATATGGTTTAAGCAACCCGGACATGTCTTTGATACACAAAGAATGACAGCCCAGATCTTCGAGGCGTTTGGCCAGATCCACCCAGGTGTTTGTATTGTGCACCGGACTGGTGGTGTACGACAGGGTACCTTGTGCATGTGCGCCGACATCCACCGCCGCCTTCACCGCGCGCTGAAAGTTTCGGACATCGTTCATCGCATCAAAAATACGAAACACATCCATGCCATTGGCATGTGCACGTTCGACGAATTTTTCCACCACGTCGTCAGCATAGTGACGATAACCAAGCAGGTTCTGTCCTCGCAACAGCATCTGCATCGGTGTGTTGGGCATGGCTTTCTTCAGCTCACGCAGACGTTCCCACGGATCTTCGCCCAGAAAACGAATACACGCATCAAACGTGGCCCCGCCCCAGGTTTCCAACGACCAATATCCGATTTTATCCAGTTGAGCTGCAATTGGCAGCATGTCTTCAAGTCGCATACGGGTGGCGAACAGAGACTGATGGGCGTCACGAAGCACCACATCGGTAATAGCTAGTGGTTTTGACATGTTCTTAAACTCCTTTTAAATCGTACGACGTCTATTTAACGGCTTGAGCCCGATGTTGGTGAACGGCCGCAGAAATAGCCGCAACCACCTGAGGCTGAACCTTGGTCGAAGACGATTGAACATTATTGTTATTATGAGGGGTAGCGATCGGCTCTGGCACTTCTTCTGGTACCAGTTTGGACATCAGCCGAACGAGATAGACAAGAATGGTGAGGAATAGAAAGACAAACGCCATCCCTGTAAACATCAGGGTTGCCGCGTCCTCTAGCAGGCTTCCAATATTAGTCATGTAGCTTCCTTTCGTTTGTCATCCTGACAAGACACTGTCTGGATTTGTACAAAAAACGATCCCGACAAGTGGATAAGGATTATCTCGACTGGTAAAAAATTGTCAATTTTGTTTAAGGCCACCTGACTGGCAATCCACACATACGGTGAATAATTCGTCATATAAATCACATATCAGTGAAATATTTGCCAGAAATCGCCGGTTTAACAGGTTAATACAACCACATTAAGTAAAAAAAGTGAGGAATACTGAGAGGCAGTTAGAAAATTAAAGAAGTACCATTTAAAACAATAGGTTGTAATTAAACGGTTAACAATAAGCTATCAAATTGTTGGCAATAAAAAAGCCTCGCAAATGCGAGGCTTTGTAAGATGGCGCGCTCGGGAGGATTCGAACCTCCGACCGCCTGGTTCGTAGCCAGGTACTCTATCCAGCTGAGCTACGAGCGCGCTGTTTTCGATATCGACACAGTCAATATCAGGTCAATGACCTAACTCTTCGCTTTAAAAAAGAGTGGCGCGTCCTGGAGGATTCGAACCTCCGACCGCCTGGTTCGTAGCCAGGTACTCTATCCAGCTGAGCTAAGGACGCACGGGATGTTCAATCAGCTTTTGCAAACTCATCAAACTGAAATAATGGCGCGCTCGGGAGGATTCGAACCTCCGACCGCCTGGTTCGTAGCCAGGTACTCTATCCAGCTGAGCTACGAGCGCGC
>NZ_WXWO01000017.1:0-23883 GCF_009904845.1 Vibrio sp. V38_P2S17PM301
TTAAAATTGAATGCGTAAGGATATAACGCCCAATTAAGCGGCTGCTAACGCCACGAAACTCCATCGGGCCACCATAAACACCGTCGCTGACCGGAACAAAAAAACCACAGGTTAGCAGTCCGACTTTAATTGATTGTTAGGCTTTGAATACATTAGGATAATTCAGCAATTCAATGGTTTCTTTACATGCTTTAATTATCTCATCTCTTCTTTTTTGCACTGACCAACCATTGATACACTCACAATACCACTCGTCTTCAAGTACAGTATACTCTCCAAGTGTTCCGGGATAACCAAGCTGAACATTTACAGCATAGATTTGAGAAACACCGGACTCAGGAGATAAAACACCATCAACTACATCCTGCGCTAATACCTTCGCATAACCCTCTAAAACATCATCATCACTAGGCCGCTTAATATCTAACTCGCTAAGAACTCTATTAAAATAGTCCTCAGCTTCAAACTCATTTACTGGGTTTAAAAGTGTCGCCAAAATAGCAAGATGTTCAGTTTCAATACCCTGTTCTAGTAAGTACATAGCCCAAGATATCTTATGCTCACTACCACCCGAGTTCATAGCTGCCAACCCAAGAGCCCTATACGTTTCGTGTTTTTGTTGTTTAGATAACATAATTACCCCTAGAGCCTAACGCCCTGTTAAGGTGTGAGCAACGCAATACCGAAGCCCCCGCATACCACCTTAAACACTAAACGTAACGCATAGCAAAAATGCCAAGCGTTGCGAATCACTCTTAAACAGATTGTTAGTTGGCGTACTGGTTGCGCATTACCTCGGACAACCTTAGCGCTATCTCTAGCTCGGTTTTCACCATCTCACGCTGGTCTTTCTCATAAAAGTTTATGTTACCAGATGAAAAACATAAAAACTGAATGGCTTTCAATATTGAAATACAAATATCCGGTAAACCAGATACCTCTAGCGACCACCCTTTCGGCATAAAATGTATGAATGCATTTCTTAGTTCAAGTAACTTATTGATATGAAAATCTCTATTGTCACAACGTGGCAAAGCTCGACTTTGTACATAAAAACCCATAATTTCAGTTGACTGGACTTTCTGATATAGATTTGGAAAAGAGTCCATCTTAACCTTTGGCCAAGCTTGATCTTTACGATGAGCTTCCAGACATTTATTTGCGAGCTTGTCAGGCATTACACGGAAGTCATTGCCATTACTTAACGCCATAACCATTGCGCCTTGCATTGAGTTATGCAGAGCGATTGTTAGCCACTTCCACTGGTCAATATCAGAGGAAACTGAGTCTAGGCACTTAGTTACCATTCTAAGTGAGGATATAAATTCTCCTACTTCATCTGTTCGATACCAATGTTCCATATTTCCCTCGCCAACTAACGCCGCGTTAAGGGGTGAACAACGCCACCACCGAACTTAACTTATTGTGCCGTAAACACTAAAACTGATTCAAACTAGAAATGCCAAGCGTTGAGAATCCACCTTAAACGCTTTGTTATGTGCGCACTAAAGACATCGGTACGAACCGAATTCCATTGACCTCAGATTCTTCACCTGTTGCCACAAAACCATTGCTATTATAGAAACCAACAGCATTTACCGATGACCGCAGACTAATTTCACTAGCGTCCGTGTAACTAAGCAAATAGATGAGTAAATCACGGCCTAAACCTGATCCCTGCTTTGAACTTGAAACAAACAAATGCGTCAGATAGTTCCCATCACGTAAAGCAGCAAAACCAAGTAGTTGCCCACCCGAAACAGCTTTAATGGATAAGAACTTGTCATCATCAAAGGTTGTAGCGAGGTCAGATAAAATTCTATCCTTATACTCTTGCTTTCCTTGGGCGTTGAATAACGGAAGCACATCCTTGTTTGAGACATCTGAGACAAGCTTTGTCACTGCATCTAAGTCCGATTTTACTGCCTTCTGAATTTCCATGTTTCCTCCAAGCACATAACGCCCAATTAAGGGGTGAGCCACGCTACCACAACACTCAATTTGGACGCCGTAAACGCTGAACTCAACCCAAACCAAAAATGCCAAGCGTGGGGAATCCCTCTTAAATTGTTTGTTATAAGCGTACTATTTTTGAGCACCAAATCTTATAATTTCAAAACGTTCTACTTCCGGAAGTGATAGCTGAGCTTTCATAGCGTTCAAAATATTAGTTTGATAATTTGCGTGTTCCTCAGCTTTCAGTTCATGCCCTCTTTTCACCAATGTATCGAAGTATTCCAAAGATACCTTAGAAGTATTTGCATCACCATGCAGTGACACTTTCAGAATGGCTTTTTGAAATGCTGGAAAAGAAGAATTTCCATTATTCATGGTGTCCTGCAAAGCTAACAATAGCTCTTCATAAACTAAGACCTGAATATCTCGTTGCTCTTTTTGCCTAGCGAAACTTCTTTCCGCTCGTTCTTTAAAGAAGCTGAAAACCTGAGGGATCAATGAACCCAGGAGCGCCGCACAAGCTGCAATACCTGCAACCAAGATTTTGTCATCCATTCTTAAATTCTCCTTGAAGCTTATAACGCTACCTATACAGCCAAAAGCCGTTTTTACACCTTATATTATGCCGTATTTCAACATTAGAAAATGTTGCATATATCGCTAACCTTCTGTGATATTCTGGAAAATGTGATGACATTGGTATTGGGCACTGTAATTATAACGTTCGTTGCTGCTTAATCGGGCTACAGATGGGTTTACATCCCATCTGTTCAGATACACTGGTAAAAAAGTGAGGCAAAAGCCATCACATTACGCCCGCTTTTGAATTCTTCCCAAATGAACCAAACTGGTCAGTTTGATTGCTGGTTTGATGATTAATTGGGCACTACCGACGATAAACAGCCAAGTCCCACTCTCAACTAAAGAGTTGTTCAAAAAGAAAAAGCTGCCAACCAAAAACCAGACAGCAATTAATAGGTCATTAAACGCACCTAACGCATCATACCTGCGTTGAATAACGATGTGTCGATTGCCGATGTCGATATCGAGCTCTCTCGGATTTTTGTTCGTCAAAAGGCCTCCGTCAGAACATTTAAGCCGGAACCGAACGCTTGGTCACCTTGAGCGAACCTGTTTTTCCAGCGATAGGTTAGTGGAGTTTTGTGATTCAAGACTGCACGACAAATTTTTTGCTCATGCCATGACACTTAGGTGCGACCAGCCGATAACCAAGTTTTTCATAAAACCCGGGCTCATCGGCTATTAGAGACACATAGGAACCTGGCAGAGTGTTCTTTGCTAGATAACGGTCTATATATTCCATCACTTGCCGCCCCAACCCCTTTCCTTGATAATCTGGATCCACTGCCACGTCGACGATCTCAAAATTACAAGCACCATCGCCAACAACTCTTCCCATCGCGATTAACTGACCGTCGTCTCGGATAGAGACCCCATACAACGAGTTGGGTAACCCGATTTCAGCCGCTTGGATCGACTTTTCAGACAATCCGGCTTTTATACGTAAGACACAGAATTCATCCGCCTTGGGAACTTGTTGCTGGATTTCTATTGTCATCTAACTTCTCCCATAACATGAACAATATTTCAATCTGTCTGAGCGACTTGTGTCCGGTTTCGCCCTTGGTGTTTTGCCTGGTACAACGCAATATCCGCTTGCTTGAGGCTTGCTTCCATTCTCACATCACCAGCTGGCCAGTAAGCTACACCAATCGATACGGTGATACGCCCGACCGTAGCGAAATCGTGATCTTCAATAGCACTGCGAATTCGCTCAGCAACCTCATACGCATTATTGATGTCTGTATTGGCCAAAAAAATAAGGAACTCTTCACCACCCGCTCGGCAAAGTATATCTTCCTGTCTGGCTTGTTTTTGCATTTGCTCAGCGATGGCAATGATCAGTTCGTCACCGACATCATGACCATACGAATCATTCACTCGCTTAAAGTAGTCAATATCCAGAGCCAGAACAGAAAACGGCACGTTTTTTACCGTTAGTGCATCGAGCGCCTTGAGCATTCCCCGGCGGTTCAACAGCCCGGTCATCGCATCACTATGACTGTCTGCATGCAGTTTATCCAGTTGATGAGACAACTTACCAAAGCCACGCAAGATAGCCGATTTGAGGTTCGCTACCTCAAAATACCAGGAATGGATTTGATTTATCTCTCTCATTGTATCTGAATGTTCGATTGCGGTGACGCGGCGCGCGAGGTGCCATAATGGACGAGATATGAATATCGCTGACACCCAAATCACAAGCAGTGTCAAAAGGCCAATAGGAATGGTCACCACAAAAACATCCTGCATTTGTTTATCGAGTTCGGCCATAACGGCGGCTTTGGGACGCTGCGCCACAATCCCCCAATGAGTTGTTTGCACCGGCGCAAAGCCCGTCAACATATCCACTCCTTTTGAGTTCACGATATCTCTTACCCCTAACTCTCCTTCACTAACAGAATCAATAGCCGCATTATTGGCAATGGATTCACCGATCCGAGATTTATCAGGATGAAAAATAAGCGTTTTATTGTGGTCAACCACATAGAGGTAAGAACGATCCTTGTAGCCATGTTTTTCAAGAATTCGATAAAGGATGTTGTCTCTTTCAAGATAAATCGTGCCGGACACGTAGCCCTGATAGACGCCTTGATCAGAAAATATCGGGTGAGAAATGCTGATCAGATAGTTCCCTGCGGGCGACACAAACGGCTCAGTGACCAATGGCTGCTTCGCATGAAGTGATTGCAACGAGTCCTTCGAGGTCAGTTGAACCCCTTTAACATCCAGTGTTTCTGGTGACACCGCGATGATCACCCCTTTTGCGTTAACCACTGCTACCGAGTTGAAGGTTCTGGTTTGCGTACGCAGCCTTTCCGCTTCCCGCATCAAGAACGACTCATCATGCATATGGGCCTTGAGAACATTGGCACTGTATTCCAGCTGAGATTGGGCAGACTCTATAAATACATCCGTCGTCGCTGCCGTTTTTTCCGCATAGACTCGGTTTGCTTCCATGGTCTTTTCCATCAACAAGCTCTTTTGTACTTTGTAAATGGAGTAAAAAGAATTTGTGAGCGTAACCAGAACACTGGCAATGGTCAGTAAGAGGATAAGACGACGGAGGTCAAGCCTAATGAAGGGGGAAGAAAACATATTGTATTGATAACACCCTGATTCACAATGCTTCGAAGTCTAAAGCAGACAGATGGCATAAGCAAACCAGTGCATTTTAGCCTTGACGTTCGTTCAAGTAAGGCTTGCATCAGAATGACGAATGGCATTCAGCCCGACACATGTGCCGGACTGAGCATGCACTTAAAACTTTAAGGAGTCACGATATTGAACCAGAAATCAAATCTATCGAGATAGCTGACCAACTCTTTGAGCTTACTTTCATCGCCGTCGATGGTCACATCCCCCGCTTTTAGCGCCTGATCCAACGTGATTTGCTGCAAGATAATCTTATTCAGAGTATCTCTGGATAACTTGACCGTCGCGTCCGCTTTGTCGGATGTGATACCCGCGGTATGATTGAGCACGCCGTTACCCAATTCCAGCAGATATTGTCCGGCGTCACCTCCAAAATCAAAGTTAAGCAATGCCGTCGCATCACCCGCTTTTGGTCCATTGAGTCTGACTGCCAAATAGTCGAAGAACATCTCTGGGGTCATGGCTCGCACCGTATCCGGGCTGGCGGTATCCGGTGTTGGTAATTGAGCTACGCCACTGCGTAACTCCTGTGCTCCCGTCAGATAGAAGTTGCGCCATGGCCCCGACTCAGCCTGATATCCCATCTGCTCTAAGGCGTCGGCTTCAAGGTTTTTCGCCGCCTGGTTATTCGGATCCGCGAACACCACATGTTTCACCACTTGCGCCACCCAACGGTATTCGCCTTTGTCATAATATTTGCGGGCTTTTTCCAGTACGGCATCTGCGCCCCCCATGAATTCGACATAACGCTTAGCCGACTCCACTGGCGTTAGCTCATGTAGCGTAGCGGGGTTGCCATCGAACCATCCCAGATAAAGCACGTAGGTTGCTTTAACGTTGTGACTAATCGAACCATAGTAGCCTCGGTTGGCCCAGACTTTCGCCAGTCCGTCAGGCAAGGTAAACTGCTCTGCGATTTCGTCGCGGGTGTAACCATGGTTTGCCAATCGCAGCGTCTCATCGTTGATATAGCGATAAATATCACGTTGTGACTTTAATAACTGCACCACATTGTCATTGCCCCATGTCGGCCAATGGTGCTGCGCGAACATGACTTCGGCCTTGTCGCCCCACATGTTGATCGCTTGATTGAGGTACTTTGACCAAGGAAGCGGTTCGCGTATCTTCGCGCCACGCAATGAATAGGTATTGTGTAACGTGTGAGTGGCATCTTCCGCAGCAGAAATGGCTTTTTTCTCTTCAATGAACCAAAGCATTTCCGCTGGAGCTTCAGAGCCCGGCGCCATCAGAAATTCGTACGTCAGACCGTCAATGGTGTGCTTCTCGCCAGTTTTCATGACAATCTCAGTCGGAGCGATCAACGTCACCGTGCCAGCTGATGTCGTGGTCCCCAGACCGGCGCCGACCTGACCTCTCGGGTCAGCGGGCAACAGGTTACCGTACATGTAACTGGCCCGACGACTCATCGCATTCCCAGCCATGACGTTCTCGGCCACCGCCGCTTCCAGAAAGCCATCTGGCGCATAGACTTTCACCTTACCAGCGTTTACGTCTTCCTGACTAACGATCCCTTTCACGCCGCCATAGTGATCAACGTGACTATGGGTATAGATCACCGCTTTAACGGGCTTTTTGCCACGGTTTTTATAATACAGATCGATGGCAACTTTGGCTGTTTCCGCCGAGATAAGCGGATCAACCACCGTGATACCTTCTTTACCTTCAATAATGGTCATATTGGACAGGTCTAGATTACGAACCTGATAAATGCCGTCTGTCACCTCAAACAAACCACTGATGTTGATCAACTGGGACTGACGCCACAAACTCGGGTTCACCGAATCAGGGGCTTTATCGCCTTCTTTAATGAACCCATATTGCTGCGGATTCCAAATCACGTTCCCCGATCCGCCTTTGATCTTGTCTTGGGGTAACGCTTCAATCAACCCTTTATGTGCGGCGTCAAAATCACTCGTGTTATCGAATGGCAATGCATTCATCAACTTACCATTTGAGGCTTTTGTCGCACTGGCGGCGTCATTGCGCATATCCTCACTGGCTGTTACCGGTAAAACCAGACTGCATCCCACCCAGGCGACCATCAGATGAGTCAGAACTTTATTCAATCTCATAAACCTTATCCTTGTTCACTCTCTTCATTCTTGAAAGGTCGAGAGATACAGAAGATTCGATAACAAACTCTAAAATCGAACAATTCTTCGCCTTTGCCTAAAAAGCGTAGACAAAGACCTCTGTTTTACAATACAGAGTTTTGGTGATTTTGTTGCAAACTGGGCAGAGATCTCAGTGTCGCGCACAGACTCGACCACCAACGTTTCGCATCAGTTTAAACAAAGCATTTCAGTCTCAAAATCTCAACTCAATTTCGCCCCTTTTGGCACTCTTGCTTCCGGACTCACCAACACCACGGCACCATCACTGCGATGAAAGCCGGTCACCAGGCACTCCGACATACATGGGCCAATCTGCTTCTTAGGGAAGTTAATCACTGCCACAACCTGTTTATCCAAAAGATCGTCTTTCTGGTAGAAATCGGTGATTTGCGCGCTCGATTTCTTCACGCCGATCTCATCTCCAAAATCGATTGTTAATTTGTAGGCCGGACGCCGTGCTTGTGGAAAATCGCTCACCTCAATGATGGTGCCGACTCTCAACTCAACTTGTTCAAACTCCTGCCAACTAATGGTTTTCATCGTTACCCTCCAACACAGTCTTATTTTCACTCCGCTCAAATTAGCAGAGTGCGCTCAACTTGTTTGTGCAGAGAAGACGCATTAAACGACCATACGGACTCTATTTTCGGCACCAGGTCGGCGGGTGCCCGGACACCTCCCGAAAACGCCGACTAAATGCGGAAACATCCTGATAGCCCACTTGTTCAGCAATCAGAGTAACCGGGAGATCGCTATACCTCAGCAGAGCTTCTGCCCGCTCCATTCGGGCGCGGATCAAATATTGCTGCGTGGTGCATTGCATCGCTTGATGAAACCGCTTTTTGAACTGAGTTGGACTCAGGCAAGCCACCGCAGCCAGCGAACACACAGTGTGCGAGGCACTTAAATCCGTGTGGATATGGGCGACCGCTTGTTCAATACGAGCGTCACAAAGACGATGTCCTGTTTGCTCGTGCAACAGCAGCCAGAGAAGTTCACGCACCGACTTATCCAATGCTGGATTCACCGCCTCAAGCAATTGCTGCTCAATAAAAGTTAAATAGGCGTTGAGCGTTTCAGAGATATACAACTTCACTTGGGTGTGATTCAACGCCTCTGGCAGGTTATCGAGATCAACCACGATAAACTTAGCTGCTTCTTGTGCACGAAATTCATGGCACGCTCCTGAGCGGATCACGATCAGCTCTCCGGCACTAACGCTACCAGCGTAACCATCCATGCGAATATCGATACTGCCAGCAAGCGGCAAAACTACTTGGTGGAACGGGTGGGAATGTCGACTCATTTTCAAAGTGTAAGAGCGGACACAAAGGTGACGTATCATAGTGTTAACCGTGCAAAACATCCGACAGAAGTTCTTTGATTTTAAGATGCCTTACGGCTATGGTTGGCGTCAAGAAGCAAAGCGAATGATATACAAGGAAAAATAATGCGCAAACTTTGTCTGGGCATCACTCTTTTACTGCTCATTACAGGGTGTTCGAATAAACAGGCCAGCACTGCGGGTATGCGAAGCACCAGCGTCAACAGTTATGCCCAGAACATGTCCAATATGGAACTGTGTGAAACGCTGTACTACGGCCGTGCCACCACACAAACCAAAGCAGCAATTGGGGTTGAATTCAACAAGCGCCGCCTGACCCGAAGATGGTGCGATAACGAAAACGAAAAATGGTACGCCGAAGAGTTTCTGGAATGGCTTACCAAGCGTGACGCTAAGTAGGCATTTGCCGCTAATCCACCAGCGGCAGATAACCGGAGCAATGTGCCTTCATCACTTCAATACCTTTGGCAAAACATTGTCGCCACGCCAGTTCAACTTCAGGCGTCCAGTTGCGATCACAAATGGTGACAGTCTGAAGCATGCACTCAAACCAGATATCCAAGTCTTCCGGTTTAACGCCATAACCGGTGGTACCATGACGTACACCAAAACGTTTGACCAACTCTTTTGCATCCGTGGATACACTGGCGAGCATTAAAATGTGCAGTGAAGCACGCAGCATCTGAATTTGGTGGTTCATATCCGTATCAGCGAACATCTCACGAAAGTGGTCACTGCTTTCCCAGAAGATCTGATAAAACAGAGTAAAGAACTCCGGGTTTTCGTTACACCTCAGATAACTGTCGTTAAAGACTTCGTGATGATCCATGTGCTGCTGTCTCAGTGTCACCTGACTAATTTCTTAGCATAACATCCAATTGATCGACTACCTCAGCCCAGTCCGCATCATCCTCCAACGCCTGTTTGAGAAACGATGCTTGTGCCGGCGTCCAAAAACTTGCTTCGTAAATCGGCGCACTGCCTAAATCATCACCGTGCTCGGTAACAAACGAACGAATCTCCTGCTCTGAACTGCCCAGTCCCAGCTGTTGAAAAAGGTCCGGTATTGAGTGCTGATGTAACTCCATAATTTCCCCTTGGCAAATGACAAGCTTGTTTCGCTAACTATAGTCCATAACGCATTTTTCGGCGTCTCGCACACCTTCTCGTGTGCAAAAATATTCGCAAAATCAACTGAGCAAAAAACCAACACCCCTTTCAGATAAATGTCAGGACTGCGCACAATCTCCCGCCAGATATTGACCAGAATCGCGTTCGGAGGTATCACTCACAGTTCACCGATCCGAAAGCGGAGCTTAGCTTGGACCAGATCAATGCCCTACTTATGACTATGAAACCCTTGCTGGAACAGTACGGATACCTGGCATTGGTGGTAAGCATTTTTCTCGAAGGGCTGGGCATTCCTATGCCCGGTCAATCACTAATGATTGCCGCCTCTCTGTTAGCCTCTGAACAGGTTATGAGCCTGACTCTGGTGGCGACGGTTTCCTGGCTAAGCTGCTTTCTAGGCAATACCTGTGGTTACCTGCTCGGCTACTATTTTGAGAATTGGCTGGATAAAAAAGGTTATGTGTCCGGACCTAAAATGCAAAAGCTGCAGTCCACGATTCAGACGTATGGCTCGGCCTGCTTAGTCATCAGCCGTTTTATCGAGGGAATGAAGCAGTTTATGCCACTCGCGTGCGGTATCGCGAAAATGCCACGCCGGGAATTTCTGTTTGGCAATGCACTGGCCAGCACTGTCTGGGTGGCAGTGTTTAGCTTGCTGACACACTTTGCGTTTGAGCATCTGAGTGAACTCAGTACGCTCTACACCCATTACCGGTTTATCGTGTGGGCATTGGCGGCGCTGTTGTTCGGAGCATTGATCATGTGGATCCTAAAACGGCGAAAAGCCAAACGCCAAATGTGATTAGCCACTGCGCGCAATCTGCTCGCGCAACGTCAGCAAAGCCGCCTCCAATTGTGACCGGCTTGGCGGCCCGGTCAAGGAGATCCTCACCGCTGCCGGCACCTGATACCGCCCGACCGCAAACATCTCCGCTTCACGCACATGAATGCCTTTCTCACGCAACGTGCGGGCAAACTGATAACCGGTCAGTGGCTCGGGTAAGGGTAACCACACATTAAACCCTGGCACCTGCTGCGGAGCGTGCGGAAAAACGCGGCGCCAAATACGCTGCCGGGCACTGACTTCCATGGCGATTTCCTGATCAACCTTGTCCATCGCACCATTGGTCAGCCAGCGGCACACCAAATCCACCATTAACGGGCTGACGTGCATGCAACTGGCACGCAGTGCCCGCTGCAAAGAGTCCTTCATCGACAGCGGTAAAATCAGATACCCGACCCTCAGGCCACCAGCAAAGTATTTGGAAAAACTTCCGACAAACAAGGTGATGTCCGGTGCTATCGCCACCAAAGGCGTCTTTCTGTGACTGGGTGGGCAGTACAAAACGTCATCTTCAACAATCAACACCTGATACCGACGACAAATCTCAATGATCCTCAGCCTGCGGCTATCTGAAATCTGCGCGCCTGTAGGGTTTTGAATCGCCGGAGTCAGATAAAGCAATTTGGGCCGATGGCGCTTACAATGCAGCTCTAAATCCTCCGGGTCGATCCCCTGCTGATCAAGACGAACGGGCACCAGTTTGCGTTCTGACTGCTGACAGGCATGAATGAACTCGGCATAGCACAACCCTTCGGTCAGAATCGTCTCTTTGGGCCGGGTCAATCCTTGAATCAGCACCGATAGGCCGTGCTGACCTCCGTATGTCCAAACCAGACGGCGCCGGTCAATCTCACTACGAAAACGCGTCATCAACCAGGCTTGCAATGTCTGATTATGCCCCTGAATCCCGTCAGCAGAGTGATAATCCAGAACGGCACGCTGTGCAATCGGCTCTTGAGCCAATGCCTGTAGCCCCTCAGCCAGATACTCATGCTGACGCAATAACAGCGGCCGGCACAAAGCCAAATCCACCCCAGACTTTTCAGTCACCGGGTGATAAAACATCTGCTGCGCTTCTTGCTTGTCCTTGACGTACGTACCGCTTCCTACTTTCGGCTCAGTCAGCCCGCGCTGCTCTAATTCCTGATACGCCCGGGTCACTGTCCCCACTGTGACACCAAGCCGATAAGATAAAATCCGTTGGGGAGGCAACTTGGTACCCGGCATTAACTCACCGCTTTCAATCGCTTCAGAAAAGGCATCGGCCAACGCCTGAAATTTGGTGCCCGTACGACCGGAAATATCAGGAACAAACATTGTCACTCTCCATAGGGGGACATTTAGTCAACAATTCTAGGATAATCAAGGCTGATCCACATGCAAACAAAAGAATTGTCATGGTGACGCATTAACAATTGGGGAACGGCTCCACCCTCTTTTACTCTGGCGGTGATGAATCAGTGAGGATCACCGTATGAATGCACTTTGGGAACTTTTGCCCCCCATGACTTTGTTTGCTTTTGTCACTACCATTTCCCCCGGGCCGAACAACTTCCTGCTCGCCAGTTCAGGAGCACATTTTGGTATCCGGCAGTCCTGGCGACATCTACTCGGTATACGAATCGGCGTTATCGGCCTGCTTCTGCTATGTGCTGGCGGCGTCGGGTTACTGCTGCAACAATCTCCCGGGCTGTATCTGATGTTGAAATATATCGGGCTGAGTTACATGTTGTGGTTGGTATTAAAGCTGTTGACCTCGAATCCGTTCGCCACTCGTACTCAGAGAGGCCGCCCTATGTCAGTACTTGAAGCGACGCTGTTTCAACTTGGCAACATCAAAGCCTGGATGGCGTCTCTGGCGCTGATCTCCAGTTACAGCCTGGCGTCACATTACTGGTTATCAATACTGCTGATCACGGTTGTGTTTACCATTTCTGGTTTGTGTGCCAACACTTTCTGGACCTGGCTCGGCCAAAAGATCAGCACTTATCTCAATACTGTCACCCGGCAAAAAACCTTCAATATCGCCCTCGCCACGCTGATCTTTCTGTCGGTATTACCGACCATTACGGTGGATATGTGAAGTTTTATTATCAAAAAACCAACCCAACAAGAACAACAATTAACATATGAAATATAAAAATAACATTTCGTTTTTCGCCATCGATCCGGATTGTTTATGCGCCTATATTGAAAGCATAACTAAGCAGGAGATAAGCATGAAAGTCGTTATTGAGTTCTTAACATCAGGTCGGTTTCGCGATAATTTTTGGGAAGGGGAATTCTACGTGGTTCGGGGTGAGCACCGGGCGGTGACCCCCTCTTTAGCTGCGCAACTCATCAAAAACCGGGCCGCGTCTTTCTGCTATATGGAAGATGATAAAGCGCTGTTTACTAACAAATCTGGCCAGGCGGTGTTCAAGTCGTAAACCGAAACGCATGTCGTGAGACACTAAAGTTAAGCCTTGGACGGCTTAGTTTTAATGTTTACCGAAACGCCTGTTATTGGGTTTTGAGCATGTGTCTAACTTCACTGATGCTCACATCAAAAAAGAGGCCTGCTGGCCTCTTTATCATGCGTTACGCTTAAAGCGAGAAATCGCCAGAGCGCTCTGGCTGATAAGATATCTCAACGATCTCGATGGTCTGAGTATTGCCTCCTGGCAATGGCCATTTAAGTTTTTGGCCAACAGACAACCCCAGCAGAGCACTACCTACCGGCGCAAAAACAGAAACATCCTGCTCGCTTTTTACTTCATTCGGATACACCAGTGTTTTTTCCATAGTCTTGCCGCTCTCGAGCAACTTGAACGTCACGGTCGAATTCATCGTGACCACGTCACCTGGCATTTCGTTCGGCGCGACAATGGTCGCACGATCCAACTCCATTTCCAGCTGTTCAAGTTGTTTGTCCAGTACAGGCAAAGTATCCAGTAACTCTGAGATACGATCCATGTCTAATGTCGAGACGATAATTGGCTCAACGTTTTCCACGTGCATAACTCCTTACTCTCTCCGTCGCGGGAGGAGCGATAGATAAACGAAAGACATGCAAAATGCATATCCGACCCATTGTATATTAAGCGGTAAAATAAGAAAGCGTCGTTTCAGCGAACTGTGAAGAGCCCATGACCCAGACGGGTCCGAGCCCAATCCAGGTAAATGAGAAAAAACAGGAGTGGTGTGCAAGCTCATGCTCCGCGCATGCCCCCGGGGTAAAAGGGCAGCAGCGGGAGCTGAAGCGGGGCTTCCTCACCAGCTTAACGCTATGATTCAACATACAAGCATGTATGAATGAACACAATACTAAGCTTGAGATTGTACCTTGTCTGACGTTGCGGAATTCTTGGTTTGGGTTGTGCCCACATACATCGGTACAAACATCTTGGCGAGTACACACCTCCTAAGCCATTCAACGTTGTTATTGAATATTTCTGAACGTTTGAGCCCTCGGGCTGGTCGCCAACCAACCGTGACTAAGAGAGCTCTCGCTCTGGTGCCACTTATAGAGAAGCCCAGAGTATGAGCTCTACTCTATAAGGGAAAGTAAATTTCCAAAAGTGAAAAAAAACGAAAGTTTGATTCGCGAATTGGAAAACAAGTGCGCAAGCTCAGCAAAAGCGTTGCTGTATCTCTTCGCCGCTCATCGGCTTGTAAAAGAGGTAACCCTGTATTTCATCAATTTTCCACACTTTCAGTTTGCGGTGCTGAGAAGCTGTCTCCACACCTTCCGCGACGATACCCAGCCCCAATTCCTTCGCCATCGCGGCGACATTTCTTACCAGTACCTTCGCCTTCTCATTGTGTTCCAACTGCATGATGTAAGAGCGATCGAGTTTTACGATGTCGAGCGGATAGCTGCACAATGTTCCCAGTGAGGCGAACCCGGTACCAAAGTCATCCAGAGCAAGTGCGACGCCAAGCTCTCGAATGGTCTTCATGCGCTCAATCACTTCCTCTTCAGCACCGACCAACATGCTTTCGGTGATCTCAACCACTAAATTCCCCTCGCCCAGACCACTGCTTTTTAGCGTGTCTTCCAAAAAGCCAACCAGTGTCGTGTGATAAAAATGCGGCGCCGACAGATTCACATGCAGTGAATATGGCGACTTACCGCTAGCCAAACGCGTCTGATTGATGGCAGCAATAAAACGGCAACTCTGTTGCAGGATTTGCTCACCCAGTTCGACGATCAGGTTCTGCTGCTCAGCAATCGGGATAAACACGGCTGGAGAGACAAACCCCAGTTCCTCATGTTGCCAGCGGGCCAGCGCTTCAAACCCCATGACTTCGCCGCTTTGGCAGTCGACAATCGGCTGATAGAAAGGAAACAGTTTCTTTTCTCGGATGGCCGCCGCTATATCTCGGTTCCACACCAGCGCATCTTTGGCTTCTTTGATCAGCATGTGGTCGACATCAATGATGCAGCGATCTTCAACCGATTTGAACTGCACAGCATGTCTGGCAACCTGAGAAATATCGGTAATACTGCCCAGCTCGGTCAGATCATCAAACAGCACCATGTGCACGTTAATCTCCAGCTCCAGCCCGGCCACCAGCATTGTCACATCAGACTGACGACAAAGATGATCGCCGGCCGATGTCAGCACGTCCACCGCATTCGGAGCATTACTAAAGGCGATGAATTCATGGTCACTGATTCGCCCTAATACACAGTCACTTAACATGGACTGTAACTTGCTGGAAAACAGGCTAATCACCTGATCGTACACTTCGATGCCGTGGATTTCGACAATGTCTCTCAAGCGGCCGACACAGATATACATCAGCACGGGTGACGCAATCGCTCCACCCATCGCTTCACTGAATTTACTGACGATCGCCGGCCGATTGAGCAGCCCTGAAATCGGGTCTCGTTCAGTCAGCTGAGCAATCAAAGCTTCCTGATGCTTTTGTTCGCTGAGATCTTTCACCATCATCATGATCGCGTGCTGACCCTGCATGTTCAGTGGCGCCACCTCAATGCTCACCGGGATCAGCTCTCCTGACTTGGTGCGCATCTGCGCGTCCTGTTCCAGCTTGCCTTGCTCAATAGCACGGTACAGATCATCAACACCGCAGTGCTGTTCCTCGGCGCATAACTTAGTCAGCGGGTGAGAAATGAGCTCCTTTTTCTGATAACCGAGCATGTTCTCAAGGGCGTGGTTAGAATCAACGATGATCCGATCGACGACCAGCACCACGCCCACATTGCTGCTTCGGTACAACACATCAAATTTTTGCAGCGTTTCTGTTAACTTTTCCTCAGCTGCCGACGAGGAATCGGCCAGAATCTCGATCAGATTAGCGACACGTTCGAACTCATCACTGGCTTTGCCAATTGGTAATTCGCGGTCATTAATGATATTGGCGATGCCCTCTTCAAGATGAAGGAAGCGTTTGCCGATCTTGGCACGAAAAACCAACAATGTCAGAGCCGCAATCAAGCCGGCAGCCAGTGTCATGATTGCGATCAGGTACAAAAACAGCTGCTCGCTGTTGTGGGTAAACAGCCGGGATTCGCTGGTTTGCAGATAGCCAATCCGCTCGCCGGTCATGTCATTCAAAGGCGAATAAGTGGTGATGCTCTCACGCTCTTCTTCCAGCCACAACAAAGCGCTGCCACTGCCGATACTCGCCACTTTTTGTTCTGGTTTGTTCGCCACAATCTCGTTCTGAGCAGAGAGGATTTTCTGGTAATCCGCCGGAAAACGATAGCTCAGATGCTGGCCCCACAGCAGCCAACCAGCCACTTCCGACGTGCCTTCGCTGTTGCGGATGGGTGTCAGGCTGATCACCCATATTTGCTCACCAGTCTTTACCAAACCAGAAATGCTGCCTTTCTCATCATCGAGCACTTCCGACATTTGCTGAATGTGCTCCTGAATGCCCGAGGCCGCCAGAATGCTATCTAACTCGGTTTGAAAATGTTGCTGCGGCATATTACGAAACGTCGACGCAACCACCTGATAATCGGTGGTCAGATAGATCATCATGTCGAGACCAAGCGTATCGAGTGTGCCTTCATACAAATTGCGTTCTTCGAATTGTGAATCCCCCTGCTTGAGCAACAGGTAGGATTCGTCCCAGTATGCCCAGTCGTAAGAATGTTCTTCCTGAGACGCTACGATCGACTCAATGACCGCCTGAGCCTGGCTGCTCAGACGTTCGATCTGCATTTCCTCGACTTTGTGTATGTTGACCAAAAAGAAATAGCGGGTAATCAGCAAGCAACTGATGATCACACCCAAAATGCTGGTGGCAAATAAAATGACCGTTTTTGTTCTTAAAGTAGTTTTAGGCAAGAGAGAAACCTTAAAGCGACATCACTGCAATTATTGTTATCGACCAGTTGTATAAATAATTTATATTTTTATTACTCGCTTTGACTTACGTCCTGATTCTGTATTGTTTGACTTTTCTATAGCTTAGTTTTCAACCAGACCTTTTTCTAATGCATATTTTGCCAGTTCTGCCGTGGAGTGCAGATCCAGCTTGTGCTTGATGTTCTGTCGGTGTGTTTCCACCGTTCGGTAGCTGATGCTCAGCAGGGCGGCAATCTTTTTGCTGCTGTGTCCTTCTGCCACCAACTTCAGTACCGCTTCTTCGCGGCGACTGAGTGGATTTGGTCGCTGGATTGCCGGTGTCACTTCCTGAGTAAACAGGGTCTGGGTGACAGACTCACAGAAATACGTCGAGCCTTGGTTCACCGTTTTGATTGCCTGAACCATTTTTTCGGCGGAGATTTCCTTCAACATGTAGCCCACCGCCCCCGCCTGCATCACTTTCATGATGTATTCTCGGTTGTCATGCATTGTCAGCATCAGGACTTTGGAGTGAGGTCGCTCTTCACGGATCAGCCGTGTCGCATCAATCCCATTCATGACTGGCATGCTCACGTCCATTAACACCACATCAGGCGCTAAACGGCGCACCACTTCGACCGCTTCCAGACCATTGCTGGCGGTACCAACAACGCGAATGTCCGGCTCAAGCTCCAACCGGGCAATAAAGCCATCCAACACCACCTGATGATCATCCACGATAACCACGTTAATCGGGTTTTGCATACACCAATCCATCCAAATTAAGTAATACGGTCATTTCGGTACCAAAGCCGGGCTCGCTGATAATGTCGAATTCACCACCGATGAATTCAACCCGCTCACGCATGTTACGCAGACCTATTCCACGCCGGGCAAGCACATCGTTAGGGTTAAAGCCGACACCATCATCCCTCACCATTAATTGAAGCAGGCTTCCCAGTTGCTGCAAGATAACGCTGACTTTCGTGGCTGAAGAGTGTTTTTCAACGTTATTCAGGGATTCTTGCACCACACGATAGAGCGTTGTTGCAACTTCAGATTTCAAACGCTGATCCTGAGTTTCGAAATGAATGTCTATCTCTATTCCCGAGTGGCTTTTGAAGTCCTGCAATAATGTTGTCAGGGCAGCCTCCAGCCCGATATCATCCAATGCACTGGGTCGAAGTTGATGGGAGATATGTCGCACTTCATTGATCGCTGTCATCAGTGATTGCTGTGATTTATCCAGATGCTGACGCAAATCCGTGTCGGGCAGCTTTTGCCCCAGCAACTCCAGATGACACTTGCTGGACACCAACAACTGATTGATGCCATCGTGCAATTCTCTGGCGAGATGCTTCTTCTCATCTTCCTGAAACATCACTGTCTTATGAGCCAGTTCTTTAAGGTTCTTGTCCGCGAGTCGGTGTTCATGAAGATTGATGGCCAGCGTCAACACCACAATCACCGCCACCGTGATCAACAAAATCACCATTACGGAGAAAAAGGTCGTTTCGATGTTACGATTAATCGCAGCCTGCATATTCTCGACTTCGTGACTGACATCCTCGATGTAAAGCCCGGTACCGATCATCCATTCCCATTTTTCCAGCCAAGCCGCGTAACTGAGCTTAGGCACAATATCGCCGCTCGATGGCTTTTGCCAGAGATACTGATGAAAGCCCCCACCTGCCTGAGCCTGAAACAACAAGGCTTCTATTAGAAAATCGCCATTGTTGTCCTGTAAATCAATGAGATTTTTACCCACCAGCTCTGGCAGTATCGGGTGAACCAGGTTGGTGCCGGTTTTGTCATAGGCAAAAAAATAGCCATCAGATCCATACCTGAGTTTGGTCAGAAGGGACTTAACCTGAGATTGAGCATCGGACTTTGGCAGGTTCGGATCATTATAGATATGAGAGATGGCGTCAAAGGCGAGATCTACGCTGTCTTTCAACGCCCTTTCGCGCGACTTGATCAGGTTTTCACGAAAGATTTCAACTTCTCGCTCACCCAACATTTTCGCCTGATAGATGGAGATCCAACTGATGCTGACTGACACCAGCAGTAGCGGCAGCAGGGTCAGTAAAATCAATTTGGCTTTCAGAGGCATTCCTTTCCCTCACAAAAAACTGCTCACCGTTCAGGGAGCAGTTTTACTTTAGCAACTCGGCTCACGCACGTGAAACCTTGTTGTTACAAAAGTGTGAAATACAGACTGAATCTACCCCATTCCGTAAAATTGAGGAAAGGCCAGCAATGAAGCGAGCACCAGAATTTGGATCAGGATAAACGGCATAACCCCGCGGTAAATGTCCTGAGTCGTCACCCCTTTTGGTGCAACCCCTTTGAGGTAAAACAGACTAAAGCCAAACGGCGGCGTTAAAAACGACGTTTGCAAGTTCATGGCAATCAGAATCGCAAACCAGGTCATATTGATGCCCAGCAGCTCCGCAACCGGCGATAGGATGGGCACGATAATGAAACAGATTTCCACAAAGTCGATAAAAAATCCGAGCACCAGAATCACCAACATGGTGATGATCAGAAAGCCCCACTTTTCTCCCGGAATGTTTAACATCCACTCCTCTACAAGGTAATCCCCGCCCGTGTAAGTAAAGGCCATAGAGAAAGCGGTTGCCCCGAGCAGAATCGCAAACACCATTGCTGTGACTTTGACGGTTTCTTTCGCAGAGTCGTACACCATTTTCCAACTGAACTGTTTGTAAAGTAACGCCAACACAATTGCGCCCGCCCCGCCCAGCGCAGCTGATTCGGTTGGCGTGGCGACACCAGCAAAAATGGATCCAAGTACCACGATAATCAACGCCAGTGGAGGCACGACCGCTTTCAGGGCTTTCGTCACTTCTTCCCTGCGGCTGATGGATTCATCGCGCTCCAACGCACGTGCCGCATCGGGTTTTAATTTGGCATAAACCAGAATGTACAACACATAAGCACCAACCAAGACCAATCCGGGCCAGATGGCCGCCTGAAACAAATCCCCGACAGGTACGCCAAGCACATCCCCAAGCAAAATCAGAACAATAGAAGGAGGAATGATTTGCCCCAACGTACCGGACGCGCAAATGGTGCCACAGGCTAATCCTTTGTCGTAATGATACTTAAGCATCACCGGTAATGAGATCAGCCCCATCGCGACGACAGATGCCCCCACGACGCCCGTTGAAGCCGCCAGCAATGCGCCGACCAACACGGTCGAAATCGCGATACCACCGCGCACACCACCAAACAATCGCCCCATTGACTCAAGCAGTTGCTCCGCCAGTTTGGTTTTTTGCAGCACTAAGCCCATGAAGACAAACAATGGGACCGCCATTAACACGGTATTTTCCATAATGGACTGAATACGATATGGCATGAAGGCAAACATATCCATACCTTCAGCCCATACGCCAAATATCAGCGCGATGCCGCCAAAGGTAAACGCCACCGGGAACCCCAACAACAGCGCAAACAGGGCGACGAAAAACATGACAATTCCTATCATCTCGAAGTTCCTTTTTAATGTTTGTCGGTCGGAGTTTGATAAATCAGACGCGGATTGACGATCTTATTGAGAGAATGCAGCACCAAACCGATACCACTGACCGCCATAAACAAGAAGGACAACGGAATCATCCCTTTGATAATCCAGCGATACGGCAAACCTCCCGGATCACCGGACGTCTCGCCCAGTTCATAGCTCTCTTTCGCAAAATCAACCCCATACCACGCCACCAGCAGGCAGAATGGAAAGAGAAAAAACACAGTGCCCAATATGTCGATAATGGCTTGCGCTTTGTTTGACAGGCGTTCATAGAAAATATCAACCCGCACATGCCCACCCGCCTTAATGGCGTACGGCACGCCCAATAGGAACACCGCCGAAAACAAGTGCCATTCCATTTCCTGAAACGCGATGGACACATCATTGAAGACGTAGCGCATGACCACGTCGTACACCACGTTGACCAGCAGGATGATAAACAGAATACTGGAGACCCAGCCGAGAAAATCCCCAAACCGGTTAAAGATTCTTTCGATATAGATTAGATTTCTCATTCCCTACTCCATGGAATGTTGAAATGCCCGCGCAGCACATCCAAAGGACACTGTGCGGTTAAGAAAGAGAGAATTGGCGGACATGTCGCCCGCCAACTCTGTTTACTGCCCGACTGCGGCCTGGCTGTTCAGATACGCACGATGCGAGATATCAGACCAAGGACGCACCATGTCCAGATAGTCGGCCTGAGATTGTTGGATCTCTTTTGCCATTGGATCCTCGTCCGCGTGTTTTTTCAACAAGCGGGCATTGGCATCACGCAAGGCAGCCATGACTTCTGGCGGGAAATCTTTCACCTGTACGTCAGGGTATTCAGTTTTGATTGTCGCCCAGTTTTTACCGCTTTCGTGCTTCGACTGAGTGAAAAAATGCAAAATCGCGCGCAGATCGTCTGGCAGTCGGTCCCAGGTACGCTTGTTGACTAAGAATTGCAACTCAGTGCCTGGCTCATGCCAACCGGTGTAGTAATACGGCGCTATCTTGTGGAACCCCATACGCAGATCCAGCGAGGGGCCAACCCATTCCAGAGCATCAATGGTGCGACGCTCTAACGAGGTATAAAGCTCACCCGGTGCAATGTTGGTTGGCTTTGCGCCAAGTTCTGCAAGCACCTCTCCAGCAAACCCTGGAATACGCATCTTCAGGCCTTGTAAATCATCGACGGTTTTGATCTCTTTCTGGAACCAGCCCCCCATCTGAGTATCCGTGTTACCCCCAGGGAACGACAGCATGTTATGAGGTGCATATACCTTCTCCATCAACTCCATGCCACCGCCATAGTAGAACCAGGCGTATTGCTCCGTCGGCAACATACCGAACGGCATGGACGTGAAATAAAGCGTGTTGGGCACTTTCCCTTTCCAGTAATACGATGCCGAGTGGCCCATGTCATATTGTCCGGACTTAACCATATCAAACACACCAAAAGGCGCTTTGTGCTTATTGGCAGAATCGATGCGAATTTGCAGACGTCCGTTGGACATTTCTTCCGCCATCTTCGCCATATTTTGGGTGGTATCACCAAAGATCGGGAAGTTTGGTCCCCATGTTTCTGCCAGCTTCAGGCGATACACTTTTTCAGCAGCATTGGCAGAAGTTGCCAACAGCGCGCAGGTCAGTGTAGCAGCCGTCATTTTTACGACTCGCTTCAGCGATTGTTGAATCACACTCATGTTCACGTCCTTTCGTGCTTATTGTTCCATTCGAGCATTACATTTTAAAAATCTATGAATACTTCGACATTTATTAGATTCACAACAAAGATGCGTGATAAAAGCAAAATGAGAAATGCGCATGAACACGCATTTAAGTAGGCATGCGAGAAAACCATTAGACTATTAGCTTACGTAGATATACGTAAGCCATTTGATATACATATAGTATCTACTTGTTTTAATTTAATTAAATATAAATTGAAATAGGGATATAGCGGAGTAATACGTAGTGCAAACTGATGAGTAGTTTATTAATGATTTTTTAAGAAAGTGTGAAGTTGGGTAGCGACAATGTCTAACATACATTCAACTTGAACAAACCAACATGCTGACATCAAGTCACAGAAGCCACCTGATATCAGCACGTAAATGTCATAAAATCACATAAAAATATTTAAATCAAACAGATATATGATCAACAGACTCAGCAAAATCTTCTTCATCTTTATCTCTTAAGAATGTAGCAATTTCTTTCAGGGGTAACTCATAACCTTTTTGAATTAAAGATCGAATAGCCTCCACATGTTCTTCATTTATATCATGTTCAAAAATTATAAATTCCCAAGGAAAGTCGGATATAGTACTTTGCGACGGAGTACCATCCAACCAAGAAATAAAAACAATGGGTTGCTCTGAAAAAACAAGACTCAGTAAAGAGCCATATTCGGAAAGCTCACTTTCATCTGAAAATTTTTGATTGATATCCAAGCCTTTATCTACAATCTTTTTAAATGCAGCTTTACCCAACTCTTCTTCATAGTGCTCGTTGTATACAAGCCATGCCGCCGCCTCAGATAAAGCAGAAGAATCAAAATCAAAATTACCCACCAAATAATCAAAGATCTTATATTCCTCTTTATAGCCAGAAAAAGCACTAATCAAGAATTTATTTTGATCTATTTTACCGCCGACATCCAAAATCCCCTTTATAAAATTAAAATGAGCATCAAAACACAAGTAATGAATTTCATTTGGATCAGATATCAATAAAGTTCCATCAGAATCTTGCTCTGCAATCAGCTTAAACAATGGATTTTCAGATTGTAAAGGATTAAATGAGCTTATTTTATTGTATGCAAGTCTATATAAGTCATAATCAGAAATAATTTTTTGACTTCTAAGAGATCGTAAACTCGCTATATTATCTTTATCATTCCATATTTTCCTAATATAATGATCTTTGTTTTTTAAAAACAAAGAATTTATATCATCGGTAGCTTTACCATGCACTAAAGAATCAATATCTTCGTAAGTTAATAGACTCATATTAAACCCTATATTCAATATCCACTATATCAGAACTATCTATTATTCTTGAAACAATATCTTCATAAATATATAAAGACTCATCGTTATAGAATAATAATGGCAATTTATTTTTACTGCTCACATCAATCAAATCAAATTTTTCAGCATGCGTACAAAGAAAAGATAAATAAGATTTATCACCAAATGAATTAATATAAGCCGCATCAACTAAAAAATCACTAAATTCTCCAAAAACACTTTTAGACAAATCCGACCTTATAAAGATTCTCGGTATAACAAGAGTTAAGTCTATAACTAAGTCCGGTTCCACACCAATTAACTTGTGACCTAGTTTTTCAGGCACTGGAAATTTAGAAAAAGTATCTTTATTGAGTACATAGT